>JBCBZF010000073.1:0-11765 GCA_039815525.1 Bacteroidota bacterium
CTTGTTCAGGGATATTGAGGCCCTGGATATTATTCAGCTCACGGGGAGAGACCATCACATTGCGAGCTGGATATTTCGAAACGTTTTCGATGCTGAAACGGATGATGCTTCCTTCGCCCGGATCAATGTTTTCGTTGTCATTTTCATCCAGAAACTGCAGATCATCTTTGATTTGCAGCTCAGGAAACCCAAACTTCAAACTGACTTCATTGGTGGTACCTTCTAATACCTGGGCCTGAAAACTGGTGTAGAAGCTTAGTAAAGCAAAAAGGAGGTATATCGTTTTGAGTTTATCCATCTTTTCGAGTTAAGAGAATGCACCTCAAGATGAAAGGGGTGCGTTTTAGCATACAATTAGTGGATTCGCTGAATTTTCCAGGTTGCCATCAGGCGACCATCTTTGTCTTTTAGGCCTAAAAAATAAAAGCCATCGGTTACATTGTTCAAATCGAATCTGGTCTCAAATGGGCCGCTGATGGTATGCTTTTGATTGGGCACACCAATGCTTCTCCCTCGAATATCGTACAGTCCCAATTCGATTTCAGCCGGCTTCGCAGCATTGAGTTCTACGGTCAGCCAGCGCGTAGTGGGGTTGGGGAAAATATTGTAGTCAACCACAATGTCAATCAGCTCTCCGGTCCCGGTTGACAAATTTTCGGGCTGTTGAAAGCCCTGGGTCAAGACGATGGTCCCGTTCAGGCTGAGAAGGGTACGGACTTCGATCTGTCCCATGGTGGAACTGATTTCGAGCGTACCATTCGAACCGTAAATCCCGCCCGGTGCGATCACTGACCGCTCAATTTCTAATTGGGCGATCAGTGATCCGCTCATGCCGAGCAGTAAAAATATGCAGATCAGTTTTTTCATTTGTTTTCCAGATTGTCAACCCGCTCCTGCAATGCTTCGATCAAGTCCATTTGCGCATCCAGTTGCTGCTGTTGATGATTGATCAGGTTTTGTTGTTCCTGCATGCCATTGATCAGAACCGGGATCAGATCAGAATAATACACGCCCATCAAATCCATTTCCACATATTCAGCTTCACCGGTTACTGGATTGATCTTGCGTTCGTGGGTTTTGACGACCTCACCGAGGACAGGTAACAATTCCTGCGCGATCAGACCAATTTTACGCACTTTCTGATCGCCTCCTTTCCAGTTATAGGAAACCGGACGGAGTTGCATGATTTCTTCCATGCCATAGTTAAGGTTTTCTACTTTCTCTTTGGTTCGCAGGTCTGAAGTAGTGGTGATACCATTGGACACAAAAGCATCGCGCCAACGATTGCCAGAGCTACCGAGATCGAAGGTATTGTCTGAATCCGGGACAATGTTGCTATTGACAGAAGCAATGTCTGATGTACTCAGTGAGTCTGCGACCCATTCTGCCCCGTCATAACGGAGATACTCAGCGGTCTCAGGTGTGGCATTGGATACCGTCGTACCCTGGATGGCACCGACCGTCATGCTGGCGAAAGCCCCGGAGACATCTCCACCTGCGGTGGAAGCAGTGGTCAGGTCATCAGAAGCATCCGTATCACCAGTATTGGTGATGACACCCGCCGCGTCCACACTGATGCCCGTACCGGCACTGTAAGGCAGCACCACACTTCCGCCGCCATCAGACAAGCTGATGGTGGTATTGGTAATGCTCAATGATTGAAGCTCATTGGTTTCACTGGAATCCGTATCTGTATGAGGCGTCCAGTTTGACCCATTCCAGCGCAGCACATCTTCAGAACTTGGGACAGCATCCGATACCCCAAATCCCTGTAGCCCTTCAACCGTCAAATTGGAGAATTGACCATTGACATCGCCACCTGCAATGGAGTCAGAAGTGATATCATTCGTTGGATCAGTGTCACCGAGGTTGATAATGGTACTTCCCGAAACACTGATCCCGGTTCCACCTGTGTAGACAGTGTTATTATCAGCTGCCAGCGCCCACTGGGTACCATTGAACTTCAGAATCTGGTCAGTTACAGGCGTTGTATTTGAAACAGTGGTTCCCTGAATTGCTGTAACCGTCAAGGTAGGGAAGGTTCCGCTTACATCGCCGGCCGCAGAAGTGGCAGTGGTGATATCATCAGAGCCATCCACATCCCCCGTATTGGCAATCACGCCACTTGCATCTACAGAAATACCAGTCCCGGCACTGTATGGCAATACAACGCTGCCACCACCATTGGACAGACTGATGGTCGTATTGGCAATGCTCAATGATTGGATCTCATTGGTCTCGCTTGAGTCAGTATCCGTATGCGCCGTCCAGGAGCTACCATTCCAGCGCAGTACATCATCAGAACTTGGTACAGAGGGAGAGACATCAAATCCCTGGATGGCTTCAACATTGAGATTTGAAAACTGGCCACTTACATCACCACCGGCTATAGAATCGGACGTAATATCGTTGGTCGGATCGGTATCACCAATATTGGTAATGGTCGTTCCGAGGATGTCAATTCCGGTTCCAGCCGTGTAGGTAGTATTCTCATCTGCAGCCAGTGCCCACTGGGTGCCATTGTATTTCAGGATTTGGTTGGTCGTAGGCGTAGTGTTGGAGACAGTTTGTCCCTGAAGCGCCGTAACGGTCAAATTGGGGAAGGTGCCACTCACATCTCCAGTGGCGTTGGTTGCCGTGGTGATATCATCCGAGGCATCGGTATCACCGATGTTGATGATGCTGGAACCAGAGAGTGCGATACCTGCTCCGCCAGTGTATGGCAGATTGATTGAACCGCCTCCATTAGAGAGACTGATGGTCGTAGAAGCAATGGAAAGTGTCTGAATCTCATTGGTTTCACTAGAGTCAGTATCTGTGTGTGGTGCCCAGGCAGCGCCATTCCAACGCAGTACGTCATTGGTCGCGGGACCAGTACCAGATACCGCATTTCCTTGCAGGCCTTCTACTGTAAGCGTCGGGAAGGTTCCGGAAACATCTCCCAAAGCGAGCGTAGTATTGGTGATGTCATCGGTGGAGTCGCGATCACCAGTATTGCTGATCACAAAGCTTCCATCAATATCAATCCCATCTCCGGCAGTGTAAATCGGCGCGGTGGTGGGCAGCATGACGGAACCACCACCATTGGATAAAGTCAGCGTATTGGCCGAAATGCTCAATGCCTGAATCTCGTTGCTCTCGCTGGAGTCAGTATCCGAGTGAGGTGTCCATGCAGCACCATTCCAACGCAGTACATCATTGGTGGCTGGACCAGTGGCAGACACAGCATTGCCTTGCAAGGCCTCAACCGTCAAAGTAGGAAAGCTTCCGGAAACATCACCAGCAGCAGCGGTAGCGGTAGTGATATCATCAGATGCATCGGTGTCCCCCGTATTGAAGATCGTCAAACCAGAAATACCAATTCCGATTCCGCCAACATAGGTATTGGTCGGAATGGTAACTGATCCGCCACCATTGGAGAGGGAAAGATTGGTTCCGGAAATGGATAGCGTCTGAATCTCATTGGTTGCATCAGCATCGGCATCATTGATTTCATCAGTCTGTGGTACCCATTGGGTGCCATTCCATTTGAGGACTTCATCATTGGCAGGGGCTGCATTTGAAACCGCATTACCCTGAATACCTGTCACACTCAAATTGGAGAATAAACCACTGACATCACCACCAGCGGTGGACGAAGTGGTCAAATCGTCAGACGCGTCAGTATCACCATCGTTGATAAAGGTTGTTCCGCTGAGGGTCAAACCAGCACCAGCTGTGTAGGTCGTATTTTCGTCAGATCCCAGATCCCATTGGGTACCATTGTATTTGAGAATCTGGTTGTTGGCAGGCGAAACATTGGTTACCGTCTCACCCTGGATGGCAGCTACCGTTGGTGCCGGATAGGTACCACTCAGATCACCGGCCGCAGCAGTAGAGGTGGTAATATCATCAGAAGCATCGGTATCACCATCATTGATAAAGGTGGTACCACTCAATGACAGACCAGTACCGGCGGTGTAGGTGGTATTTGCATCCGTTCCAGGCGTCCACTGGGTGCCATTGTATTTGAGGACTTCGTTGGTGACCGGAGCAGCATTACTGACCGCAACTCCCTGGAGGCCATCGACAGTCGGATTCGGGTAGGTTCCGTTCAAATCACCAGCCGCAACAGTGGCGGTGGTAATATCATCAGATGCATCCGTATCACCAGTATTTGAGATAATCGTTCCGCTTACATCAATGCCTGCACCGGCAGTGTAGGTCACGCCTGCGTCGGCGGCAGGCTCCCATTCTGTCCCATTGAATTTCAGGACCTGACCATTCGCAGGTGTAGCGATCGAAACAGATTCTCCCTGTAAGCCGGTAACGGTCAGGTTTGCAAAGACGCCGGATGCATCCCCGCCTGCCGTAGAGGCATTGGTCAGGTCATCAGAAGGATCAGTGTCGCCATCGTTAATGAAAGTCGTACCACTCAGGATCAGGCCTGTACCTGCAGTATAGGTAGTGTTTGCATCTACATCAGGTGTCCACTGCGTACCATTGTATTTGAGGACTTCACCAGTAGATGGTGCAGCATTGCTGACGGCAACTCCTTGCAGGCCATCGACAGTAGGATTCGGATAAATTCCATCCAGGTCTCCGCCAGCAGCAGTGGTATTGGTGATATCATCTGAGGCATCGGTGTCTCCATCATTGATGAAGGTCGTTCCACTTAATAACAGTCCAGTACCGGCAGTGTAGGTAGTATTTTCATCATTGCTGAGGTCCCACTGTGTACCATTGTATTTGAGGATCTGGTTTGTTGTAGGCGAAACATTGGATACTGTTTCCCCTTGGATGGCCGACACCGTCGGCGCAGGATAGGTACCGCTCAGATCACCAGCCGCAGCAGTGCTGGTCGTGATATCGTCTGAGGCATCGGTATCACCGGTATTGCTGATGGTCAAACCTGTTACATCAATACCAGCGCCTCCCACATAGTTTGCACCATTGTCTATGCCTGGTACCCAGGCAGAACCGTTCCATTCAAGCACTTCTCCTACATTCGGAGCAGTAGCGGAGACTGGATTCCCCTGGATAGCGGCAACGGTTGGAGCAGGATAAGAACCACTCAAGTCACCTGCAGCGGCGGTTCCAATCACGATATCATCGGTCGCATCAGTATCACCCGTATTGCTGATTACCGTTCCCATTACATCAATACCTGTTCCAGCAGTGTAGGTCGTATTGTTATCTGCACCCGGCACCCATTCGGTCCCATTAAAAACCAAAAACTGACCATTGGTTGGTACCGTGGTACTGACAGCTTGGTTTTGGAGTCCTGTAACGGTCAGGGCATCAAAGGTTCCTGAGGCATCACCACCAGCAACTGAGGTATTGGTCAGGTCATCAGAAGGATCGGTATCACCCGTATTGGTAATGGTCGTACCCATTACGTCAATACCAGTGCCACCAGTGTAGGCAGTGTTGTCGTCTGCAGACAGGGCCCATTGTGCGCCATTGTATTTGAGGATCTGCCCATTAGCAGGAGCGGCATTGGTGATGCTTTCGCCTTGTAAACCAGTAACGGTAAGCGCGGCAAAATTGCCAGAGGCATCGCCACCAGCCAATGAAGAAGTCGTAATATCATCCGCTGCATTGGTATCACCCGTATTGGTAATGACAGTTCCCATAACATCAATTCCAGCACCACCAGTATAGGTTACACCAGCATCGGCGTCCGGGACCCATTGTGCGCCATTGTATTTTAGAACTTGCCCATTGGTTGGGGTAATGTTTGCGACAGGTTCATTCTGAAGACCGGTTACCGTCAATGCAGAAAAGGTGCCGCTTGCGTCTCCACCAGCGGTAGAGGTATCGGTTAGGTCGTCAGTTGGATCAGTATCACCAAGGTTAACAAAGGATGTACCGGAAAGGCCCAGACCAGCACCAGCGGTATAAGTGGTGTTTTCATCTGTTGCCAGGGCCCACTCTGTCCCATTGTACTTCAGGATCTCGTTGTTGGCCGGTGCATTATTGGTAACAGTCTCTCCCTGAATGGCAACAACACTTGGGTTGGGAAAGGTTCCACTTAAGTCGCCACCCGCGGCAGTCGTATTGGTAATATCGTCCGAAGCATCGGTATCGCCAGTATTGGCGAATACGGTTCCACTAAGACTTAAGCCTGTTCCAGCCGTGTAGGTCGTGTTATTGTCTGCACCAGGCACCCATTGGGTACCATTAAAAACCAAAAACTGGCCGTTGGTTGGCGTGGTATTGCTGACGCCATTCCCTTGAATGGCCACGACATCCAGATTCGGGAAAGTTCCACTTACGTCACCACTGGCAGTGGTTGAAGTGGTGATATCATCAGATGGGTCCGTATCACCTGTATTGGTGATCAAGCCACCCATTACATCAATTCCGGTACCACCAGAATAGACAATTCCGACATCAGCATCCGGCACCCAGGTTGTCCCATTGAATTTCAAGACCTGTCCAAAGAGGGGAGTCGTACCGGACACCGGAAGTCCCTGAATACCGACGACATTCGGATTGGGATAGGTCCCACTTAAATCGCCAGCCGCTGTGGTGGACGTCGTGATATCATCTGAAGCATCCGCATCACCGGTATTGGTAATCACCCCAGCTGCATCAACATCGATACCCGATCCGCCACTGTATGGCAGCACAACACTGTTTCCACCGTTGTTAATGCTCAGTGTCGTGCCGCTCAGAGAGAGGTCCTGAATTTCGTTGGTGGTTGAAGAATCATTATCAGTATGGGGGACCCATTGAGCACCATCCCATCTGAGGACATCATTGGTACTGGGGACAGATGATGAAATAGAGAAGCTTTGCAAAGCCTCTACCGTGAGGGCAGAAAAAGTACCACTCACATCTCCACCAGCGGTGGACGTGATGGTCACATCATCAGAAGCGTCTGTATCACCTGTATTTTCAATCACTGTACCACTCACATTTATACCGGTTCCACCGGTATAAATGGTGCCTTCATCAGTCCCCAAGACCCACTGCAAAGCAGTGTTGTCCCACTTCAGGATCTGACCATCGACCGTAGGCGTGGTTGCGGTTACGGTTTGGCCCTGAATAGCCGTCACACTAGGATTGGGATAGGTGCCACTCAAATCACCACCGGCGGAAGTCGTATTGGTGATGTCATCTGTCGCATCCGTATCACCGGTATTGTCAAAGGTATTACCAGTTAGGGTTAAGCCATTGCCAGCCACATAGATTGTATTCTCGTCTGGCTGGGGTACCCAATCGGTCCCATTGTATTTTAATACCTGATCCAAACCCGGTGTGGTATTGGCTACATTTATGCCACGGATTCTTTCTACACTTAAGTTGGAAAAAGTGCCCGTCACATCTCCGGATGCACTGGAGGAAATGGTCAGGTCATCAGTGGGATCGGTATCGCCTTCATTAACGAAAGTCGTACCCTGCAAACTCAAACCGTTACCAGCTGCATAGATCGTGTTTTCATCTGAGGACAATGCCCATTCCGTACCATTGAATTTGAGGATTTGCTGATTGGCAGGTGTGGCGTTGACGACGTTTTGCCCCTGAATCGCAGTCACGGTCGGGTTTGGATAAAGGCCAGATAAATCACCGCCTGCAGTGGTAGAGGTTGTGATATCGTCCGTCGCGTCAATGTCTCCGGTATTTTCAAAGACTGTACCTGCCAGATTCAGACCTGCACCAGCCGTATAGGTCGTATTTCCATCAGCAGAAAGTTCCCATTGCTGGCTGATGATATTGTATTTTAAAATCTGCCCATTAGAAGGAACAGCATTGATAACCGGCTGTCCCTGAATACCCGTAACGGTCAGATTTGAGAATATCCCATCAGCGTCTCCGCCCGCATTGGTATTGATGTTGATATCGTCATTGCCATCCAGGTCACCGGTATTGGTAAACTGGTTACCCGAAAGGCTCAATCCAGCTCCGGCGGTGTACACATCATTTTCATCTGTGGCAGGGGTCCATTGGCCACCGATGTATTTGAGGGCCTGATTGGTCGGAGGGGTCGCTGTAGAAATTTCTTCTCCCTGCAAACCTGTAACGGAAAGGTTGTCAAAGGTACCCTCTACATCACCGTCCGCAATCGAGGTATCGGTGATGTCGTCAGAAGCAATGGTATCACCGGTATTGATGAAGGTTGTTCCGATCAAATCCAGGCCATCACCAGCGGAGTAGACCGTATTCCCATCAGCCGCCAGGGCCCATTGGGTACCATTGAATTTGAGAATTTGTCCGGTCGTTGGGTTTACATTGGTAATGAGCTGCCCTTGAATTCTCGAAACAGTCGGGTCGGGATAGGTACCGGATAAATCACCGCTGGCCAATGAGCCAATGGTGACATCATTGTCTGGGTCGAGGTCGCCTTCATTGTTGATGACATTGCCCGTAACGGTGATCCCATTGCCACCAGTGTAGACTGGCAGACCGATGGTGTTCCCGCTGGTAATGGTCAAAGAATCATTGTTGATCAACAGCAATTGCCGCTCATTGGTTGGATCATCATCAGCATCTTCCACCAAATCAGCCGAAGGAATCCACTGGGTACCGTTGTATTTATACACCTGTCCCGCTTGTGGAGTTGTATTGGCAAATGGAAAGCCGTTGATCGCTTCAACCACCGGATTCGGATAAGTACCAGACAAATCACCACCGGCAAGGGAACCAATCAGTATGTCATCTGTGCCATCAAGGTCTCCAGTATTATCGATGACATTGGTAGGGGAAATCGTGATGCCATTTCCGGGAATATAAATCGGCAGGCCAATCGAGTTTCCATTTGAGATCGACACTTGATTCCCAATGATGCTCAAACTCTGAAACTCATTGGTTGGATCTGAGTCAGAGTCATCCACTTCATCCAAAGAGGGTATCCATTGTGTACCATTATATCGGAGGACCTGACCAGTAATCGGGACTTGATTCGCGACTGGAACCTGGTTTAATCGCGCCACAGTAGGGTTTGGATAAGAGCCACTTAAGTCCCCCCCTGCTGCTGTACCAATAATGATATCATCAAGAGCATTGGTATCTCCCGTGTTGATGATGGTCTGTCCCACAACATTGATCCCAGCCCCGCCAACATAGTTTCCATCCAGGACCACAGAACCGCCATTGGGCAGCAAGCTGAGGATATTGGTATTCTGGTCATAGTCCAGCGTTTGCTGGCCCGCATCATCGGCTGGTGCCCAGCTGGAGCCATTCCATTTGAGAACCTGCCCCGTGTTTGCACCTTGCGGGGCAATGTCCAGCTCGTTGCCAATGGAGCCATCTCCAATCAGCCGGGGCTGTACATTCACCGCACCACCACCAATGGAAACATTATCCGGCCCGGGTTGCCATCCATTGATCGCATCATATTTCAACACCTGACCGCTGGTGGGAACACTAGATGAAACGGGTGTTCCCTGCAGGCCAATCACAGTTGGTGCAGGGTAATTATTGGTTAAATCACCAGCAGCAGGTGTGCCAATGGTGATGTCATCATTGGGATTGGGGTCCCCGATATTGATGATGGTATCGTTCTGAATCAGGATGCCATTGCCCGCAAAAAGCGTGTTGCCACCAGCATTTGGCTGTGCCACCCACATCAGACCATCCCATTGCAGTACATCGCCCGATGCTGGAGCCGGTGCGACCACATCATTGAGATCGTTGAGATCGAAATCCGGATTGTCTACGAAAGCTGCCCGACCTGCATAGTTGGCATAAGGAACAGCCCAGATCCGGTTTTGACCCAAATTGACAAAACCAGTTCCATAATCCACCTCTACCCGCAGGAATTTAGCGGTCGTCGTACTCCAGTCAATCCCCGAATAACTTCCCTGGAATGGGGCGCCATCACCGACCACAGCAGTGAATATCCCGTATTGATTGGTGGTCAGTCCGTTATGAAGCTCACCATAGACCGGATTTGATCCTTCCAGGATGGTAAACTGCACATCGACGGTTTGCTGGGTGAGCAAGGAACCATCCAGACGCACCACCGCCTGATAGGTAAAGCCTTGGGGACTGCTTGTCTGGGCCTGTGATTGACTGGTAAAGGCCAACAACAGAGCCGTAACAAAAAGGATTAATTTCGCTCTCATGTGAGATGGGTTTTGGATAAGTCTCTTCAATTATGTGTGCTATACAGTGGCATAACAGGGCTGTCAGAACATGTGAATGCTCTGACAAAATGATCATACGTTTCAGGAATTCCCTCCCTTCTATATTGGGAATCCTGTTACCCTCCTAAATAAACGATTAGTCAACAATTACCTCCAAACGCCGCATGTAATATACAAAGAACAAATAGTATCTCAATAAAATTGGCTCAATCCATCAGTTGAACTTTCCCGTGATCACGCCATACTTTGTCTCCTATCCATACTTCCAGGTGATAGAGATACATACCGGCAGCAAGTCGACGGCCATTTTCACCATCTCCACGCCATTCAATCTGATTAAATCCAGCCTGTTTTTCGTCATCATACAAGCGTTTTACTTCCTGTCCCAACAGATTTCTTATACTCATGCGGACATGGTATGATGCCTGGGTATTGGGCAGGGTAAATGGCAGGCTTACACTTTCAGAAAACGGATTGGGGAAAGCACTTCCCAGCATGACCTGATCCGGTTGAATCGCTTCATCAATAAAGCTTTGCCAACCATAATAGATGCGGAAGGGACGGACAGAAGAAGCAGACAGAGAAAGATACGTCTGCTGATCAGCCATGTCGATGGCCAATTGGCGTTCGACATCAAACAATATCAGTTTTTTGCCAGTATTCCCAAATTCACTGTTGTCCCATTCCAGATAAATCTCTTCATCTTTCAGGTTGCTTTCTACCGTAAACTCCCAGATATACTCCTTGGTACTCGGAACGATATCTTTACGGAACCATGGATAGAAATAATCTTCATGGGTAAAGGTAATGTCCAGATACTCATTGAGGCGTGGGAGGCCCATTTGATCATATTGATCCTTGCTTTCGTCAGCATCAGGACGCATCCCAATACCAGCCAAAGGATAACGCAGTCCATCAGATTCGACGGAAAGAGGTACTTCCCATCTGGCCTGATCGATGGGTCCAATGGCGATCGGACCGGAAGGCGTTGCTTTTCGTTTCGGGAAAGCGTCTACGGGTATATCAATGGTTCCCGCCTGATCTGCAAAGACAAATCCGCCCCGGAAAGCGGGCAAAAGATCGCTGAACGCACTGGCAGCTCTGAATCCATCTACAAAGACGACCAGATCTCCAAGATTCGCATTGGCATTTTTTACTTCCTCCCAATCCAGATCAAACCCATACGGATTTCCAAGCTGATTCCAACCTGGCTGCAAGCTGATCTGGAAAGGATTTTCTTCCGTTACCTGAGCAGTATTACCGGGACCGGTATTGAAGAGGCGATCGGTTTTGGTAATCAACCAATAGCCTTTCCCAATCGAAATATCCGTCAGGCCGTCCTGATATTCTGTGGTTTGTCCATCATAATGGAAAAAGCGCCACTGTCGAACATTATAAGCGCCAAAATCATCTTCCACTACCGCACTGATGGCCGAATTCTCCAATTCTAATGGAACAGAGATAATGTTGTAGTCAAAAACCCGGGGTCCAAAATCAAGGCTACTGACATCACGCCCATTGGGATATTGAATGTAGGTATGCCCCGTTGAGGAAGTGTCGTTGAAGACAGAAATACCCACTACTTCAAAGAAGTATCGGATTCCAATTTCGTCTACCTTTCCAGCAGTGATGTCAAAGGTGTAGGTATTATTGCTGGAGGAAATGGTTTCGGTAACGAATGCATCTTTGGAA
>JBCBZF010000873.1:0-3134 GCA_039815525.1 Bacteroidota bacterium
CACGACTCAAAGTACAAACACCAAAAGGGGATGTTGAAACGTAAAGGGGTGCGCGGGCATGAACGGAAGGGGAGGGTCGGAGGAGACAGGGCAACAGACAAAACGGGGCGAAGGAGGGATTCGCCTATTTGGCTTCATTTCCAATGAACCCTCACTTCGTGGTATGATACGAGTACGCCCCTGGTGTTTCATTGGCAGTGTGTGCCATGTCGTGATTTTTACTCTTTTACAGAGTAGCCGGCGCGCGAGACCGCTGCTTGCTGCTGTTTCACATGTTTGCTGCAGAGTTATTGATCGGGGAATGTGATGCCTCTTTTAGGTGAAGGGTATTCTCCACAAGCAGCCTACCACCCTTCAGGGGCCTTTTTCCTGTCCGGACTTTTTGGACCGCTGAAAAGCGGTTGTCTCCCTGATTGAGATGGATGTTGATCCCATGGCCGCTGACATCCGCGCCAAGAATGTCCATTTTTCCATCTTGATTGAGATCTGCTAATGCGACATGGTGGATCATCAGACCGGATGCAATGACTTTGGGTTTCAGCAGGGCCCCGGTTCCATCATTCAATAAAAGAGCGATTCGCCCATCCAAACTCCCCAACACAATGTCTGCGGCTTTGTCCCCATCCACATCTGCGGCAGCAATGCTGCGTATCTGGTCCAGTCCGGGATATACTTTTCCCGGCAATAGATTCCCTTTTCCGTCATTGAGATGTACCCAGACTTTGCGGTCCAGCCGACCAGCTGTAATCAGGTCCTGCCAGCCATCTTGGTTCAGGTCCGCTTGGGTGAGGGACCAATTCTGTTCACCGGAAGCATAGCCAGTCGCCGGGCGAAATAATTGGGCGGAAAGTGAGGGCGTGAGGTCTTTTTCCTGAGAAATGAGACTGGAAAAAGGAAAACTAAGGATCAAGCAAAAAAAGAGGGCCGTATGCAGACGACCATAAACAACATAACGAAGCATGTACTACGCTTTTAGCAGATGAGCAAAGAATATTACAATGGTAATATTTTTTAATTCATCAAAATAATTAATTCGCAGATCACGCTTACATCTTTCGCAATAGCGGGATGTAAGATGAAAAGACTTCAACTCACGGCGTTTTGGGAAAAATCTGTATCTTTTGCCTTAGCGGCCTTATGTTTCAATCATTGGCAAGCATTGTACCAATAACATTCTCGGCCAGTCTACGTTCAAACATTTGAGAAGATTGATTTCTTTATTTTGACGAATCAAGCACATACCATGTTCATCCTCTTGTTATTGCTGATCGGAGCAGTTGCAAGCCAGGACGTTCTGGGACAGACACAAAATCACACCCACCGTTTTAAAGTATTTGAGTACGAAGGAGAGACATTAATGTATGGTGAACTGGACAGTATTGCCATTACTGATCGGCGCCCTACTGCCCGCCAATTGCGTCGTGGTCGCCGTCGCCTTGCCAAATACACCAAATTGCGGTGGAATGTACACAAGGCATACCCCTATGCAATGAAGGTGTCTGATGTACTGGAAGAGGTAGATTCGGCTCTCACAGGTATTGATGATCCCAAAGCGCGTAAGCAATATCTTAAAAGCAAAGAGAAATCCCTTTTTGGACAGTATGAAAAGGATTTGCGTAAGATGTCGCGTTCGCAGGGTAAAGTTCTGGTCAAGCTTATTTACCGGCAGACGGGTACTTCAGCCTTCCAACTGATCAAAGAGACCAAAAATCCGGTTTCGGCATTCTTCTGGCAATCGATCGGGAAGATATTTGGGATCAATCTCAAAAGTGAATTCGATCCTGAAGAAGATGAAATGATAGAGCAAATTGTTGCCGATTTGGACCAGGGCGGGTACAACATCTACTTCCGGCGGTATAATTACCGCCTTAACTGATTCGCCTTCTTTTCGCCCAGACTCCGATACCGACCAACAGCAGGAGCAGGCCCCCTACAAGCCAATAGTGCAAGCCCCCTTTATTTGATACTGCGCCTTTTTCCCCTAACATGACAAATGCCGACCAATAATATGGATGGTTGAGGTCTGATTCTGCCAAATACTGCAGCTTTGCCTGTTGAAGCGCTTCATCAACACTCTTGCCGGCTTTGATTTTATCAAAAAAAGCATCCATCAATTGATTGGTGGTGACATCATCTGCTGCCCAGAGACTCATTACCACGCGTGGGCAACCCGCCAGAGAAAATGCTCTGGCCAGACTCATGACCCCTTCACCCGGGCGCAATTGACCATTGCCAGTATTGCAAGCCGACAAAACGGCCAGCTCTGCATTCAGTGGCATCTGAGCGATTTCATAGGCATGGAGGAATCCATCTTCCTGTAAGGTGTCTGCGGGACTGAACACCAAGCCTGAAAAAGCAGGTCTTTCATCGTCGGTATAGGCGTGCATTGCCAGATGTAATATCCGGTAGTGATCCGCTGATGATTTGAAGCTGATCTCAGTGGCTTCTCGGCCAAGGGTGGCGGAACCATCCAGAAGCTGAGCCACAGACGCCACTTCACTACGATTGTGGCGAAGATCAGTAAACTGTACAGAGCGAATTCCACGACTGGCAGCCTGGCTCGATGCGGAACTGTTGGCAAAGGCATACTGCGGCGCAAACCCACCATATAATTCGTCGGCTGATGCATTTGGGACAAAATCACCCAGCAACCATTCGCCAGAGTAGACCGTTCGCAAAACGCTGCTACGCAACAGATAGGGTAGCTGTCCATAGTGACTTTCATTGGCTTCGCTGGTCAGCAGTATATCAAAGGGGATGATCCCAAGCAGACCATCTTTGGCCAGTCGCAAACGAGTCGGCAGCTGATCGAAAAGTGGTTGAACCAGTAGTTGGTAGAAATAATGGGCTTGTTGACTGAATGTTTGGATGGCCGAGGCGGAATAGGCATTTTGTTCTGCTAGACCGGATGAACTGATAAAGCTTCGCCAGGCTTTCAAGGAATCGACCAAATGTTTAGTCAATGGAATATGGTGTACTCTGATCCCTTCCTGATCAATGCCAAAGGCATAGAGCTGTTTTTCACCCCAAAAATATTCGAGGAGACCATCCTCGCTACCCAGGCGACTTTGAATCGCCGCCAGTTGATTGTCCTGACTCCTTTTTCGGAACAAAAAAGGTCCGCGGAGTCGAGG
>JBCBZF010001126.1:0-2290 GCA_039815525.1 Bacteroidota bacterium
GAACCGGCCGTTTACATTGACAAAACCCCATTTCCCACCAACATAGCTTTCGAAAAAGGTGTCATCATTTCCGCGTGGGGTACTGCCTACCCGCACTGGGATTAAATCTGATCCGAAGGAACGGATTTCATCGAATTGTGGGGTAAACCAACGTCTGCCTGCCGTGTCAATCATGGCGTATTTGTAGGTGTCAGAAGCGGATTCTCGTTCACCCCGGAAACGTGATCGAATCACCGCTGCCCCATTGCGGAATTGCGTAATGATCCGATACTGCGCAAAACGGCGGTTGCCTTCCCGGTCGATGACAATCTCATCACCTTGACGGTTTTTGACCAGGGCAAATCCGTTGTGAAACTCTACTGGATACAGATAATCGGGCGCAATGGCCAGCACGACTGCATCTCCTGCCCGTTGTACATAGCCCCAGTATCCATCAATCATGACTGCTGCCAGTCCCTCCGAAAAGCGCCTCGCTGATTGAAGACGGAAACTTTGGCCCATCTCCCTGGCGAGGGTATCCATATAGCGCCACCCTTTTTCAGTGTAAACTGGTGCAAGGTGTTCGGAGAACTGAAAGGCGTGATGCAGTGTGCGTCCGATTTCTTCCCGGGAAGTCAATTGCCCGCCATTTGGAGGCGAAATAAAAACCGGGTTGAAGACATATTGTCCATTGGTATTGATGACGCCCCATTTCCCATCAGTTGGGATACGATCTCCTGAGGCATTGCCACCGACATTCACACCCGCCAGCCCTTCCCGGAAAGGCAGGGCAAACGAAAATTGTGGACCAATGGCAACATTCCCAAGATGGTCAATGTAGCCGTACAGTCTTCCTTTGCGGATCACGTAATAGTCTTCGCCCGACGCCCGTGGAGGGCGGCTACAGCCGAGTGCAAGCAAAAGAGTGAAACCGAGAAGATACAGACCTGCTTTCATCTTGTTCCTTTTGTTCAGAGATAGGTTTCAGTCTCAGGAGTTGGAATCTGCTGCCTGGGTAAAGACAGAGCGAAATGCTTCTTCCAATTTTGATACGCCTCTGACAGCAATTTTGGAAAACTTTCCCGAAAGTCCCTGCATTTGGCTTTTTGCGACGAAGATTTCTTTAAATCCGAGTTTTTCTGCTTCTGAAATGCGAGGCTCTAACTTGTTGACGGGACGTATTTCGCCGGAGAGTCCAACTTCTGCGGCAAAGGCAGTTGTGGGAGAGACATTCAGATCATGAAGTGAAGAGATGACGGCCATGATCAGGGCCAGGTCCAGGGCGGGGTCTTCAATTTTTAATCCGCCGGTAATGTTGATGAAAACATCTTTGGCCCCCATTTTAAAACCACAACGCTTTTCCAACACGGCCAGCAGCATATTGAGGCGGCGGAGATCGAAACCAGTGGCCGAGCGTTGGGCGGTACCGTAGGCCATGGGGCTGACCAGAGCCTGGGTCTCAATCAGTAGTGGACGCATACCTTCCAGAGTTGCGCCAACCGCTACACCACTAAAATGCGCATCTCCGGAAGATAGAAATATCTCAGATGGATTGGATACTTCCCTGAGTCCGCTGCCCATCATTTCATATATCCCAATCTCCAGCGTAGAGCCAAACCGATTTTTGGTGGTCCGAACAATTCGATAAGAATTATGTCGATCGCCTTCAAAAGTCAGGACGGTATCGACCATGTGTTCCAGCACTTTTGGACCAGCCAGTGCCCCTTCTTTGGTGATATGACCTACCAGAAAAACCGGGGTTCGATTGTCTTTGGCCATTCTAATAATCTTACTGGCTGATTCCCGTACCTGAGAGACACTGCCAGGCGCAGATTCAAGTGCATCGGTGAAAACCGTTTGTATGGAGTCGATGACAACCAAATCCGGTCGCAGGTCTTCATAGTAAGCAAATATCTGTTCGAGGTGTGTTTCGGCTGCGACATATAAATGCTCATTGGCAGCAGAAATCCGTTCGGCCCGTAACTTTACCTGCGTTTGGCTTTCTTCACCAGTTACGTACAGAATTTTCTTGGGCGCCAGTTGCAAAGCCAGTTGCAGAAGCAAGGTGCTTTTTCCGATGCCCGGCTCACCCCCAAGTAGAACCACTGATGCCTCAACAATTCCCCCACCGAGGACTCGATTCATTTCACCATCTGGGGTAACCAGTCGTCTTTCTGAGACGGATTCGATGTCCTGGATAGGCGTCGGACGGCTGCGTGAGGTAAGCGATGCCGGTGGAGAACCGCGTTGTGGAGTAGAGGATGAGGTGACAATCTCTTCTACGATACTTCCCCAGCTATTACAAACCTGA
>JBCBZF010000764.1:0-3655 GCA_039815525.1 Bacteroidota bacterium
GAAAAGTGAAATGCTTATATTTTTTCAAGGCATTTCACCTTTGGTATACGCCAAAATCATCTCCATCTTTTTACTTGTGCATCTCATTCCGACTTCAGACCAAACAAAATTCGACTTCTGAGCAAAATTTTCTTGTCGGTTTCTCCTGACCTTTACAGCAGAATGTATGAAGCAATCCTCAGGATATAATTCTGAGGAGACACTTAAACCGATAGAAAGTCGACAGAAATGCGTAAAAACAAAGGATGGACACCTGAAA
Organism: Bacteroidota bacterium; assembly: GCA_039815525.1. GTDB lineage: Bacteria > Bacteroidota > Bacteroidia > J057 > J057 > JBCAWW01. Next base: position 260 of record JBCBZF010000764.1, read on the forward strand.
GCTTAGGGAACTTAAATGGGAAAACCTACCTGATTACCGGAGCGAATGCCGGAGCAGGTTTTGAAGCAGCCAAAATTTTATTGAGCAAAGGTGCTGAGGTGGTCATGCTCAATCGAAGCGAAGAAAGATCCAAACAAGCCATCGCTGATCTCAAAGTTCCTTTTGGAACCAATGCCAAAGTCTCTTTCATCAAGATGGATTTGGCAGAGCTTTCATCGGTCCGCCGGGCAGCCAAAGAGGTGCTTCAAACTGTCAACAGAATTGATGCACTGATTTGTAATGCGGCGATTGCACAGGTAGCCAAGCAGACATTCACGCCTGATGGAATTGAAAGCAATCTCGGCATTAATCATTATGGGCACTTTTTGTTGGTCAACCTGCTGTTTGACAAAGTGGCTCAATCAGCTGGACGAGTTGTCGTGGTGGCCAGTGAAGGCTATAAAATGGGCTTAAAAACCATCCAGTTTGAAGACATGAACTTCGACAAGAATTACCACCCCAACAATACCTACTGCCATAGCAAACTGGCGCAGATGATGTTTGCCTACGAATTGCAAAACCGCATCAAAGCTGCCAACAAAAATGTGAAGGTATATGTATGCCATCCGGGTGCTTCTAAAACCTCACTGATACGCAAAAATTCCACCTTTATGACGCGGTTTATTTGGGGTATCATGTCATCCTTGCCGCTTGTTCAATCAGCTGAAAAAGGCGCCTACCCAGAAGTCATGTGTGCCACGGAAGAGCATCTCAAACAGCAGGCATACTATGGTCCAAGCGGCAGAATGCAGATGACCGGCCCAGTCGGAGAATGCAAAATGGAAGACTTTGTTTTGGACCGTGCCATTATGAAAAGACTGTGGACGGTCTCTGAGATGCAAACTGGTCAGCCTTTTCAACTAACGAATTCAAACAACTCAGTTAAAATATAATTCTGGCCATGAAAACGACGATCAACGGTCAAGCATTTGAATGTGAGCCACGCCACGACGAGACAGCGATTGATGTATTACGGGATCGGTTGGGGCTGACAGGTACCAAGATGGCCTGTGGTGGCGGCATCTGTGGTGCATGTACGATCCGTGTAGACAATGTACCAAAGTGCAGTTGCCTCATGCCCGCCACGCAGATGGAAGGGGCCGATATTCGCACGATCGAAGAACACGGGCTCGACAATTTACACCCCATCCAGCGTGCTTTCATGGCAAATGAAGGGCTCCAATGTGGTTTCTGTACACCAGGTTTTATCAATGAAGGCATCGCCTTTTATGATCGCTGGCGGGCTGCAAATGGACAATCAGAGCCGTCCAAACATGACATCGCACTGGCAATGGGGGGCCACCTCTGCCGCTGTGGTGCCTATATGGGGATCTATACCGCGATTCAAAAAGCCTGCGCCGGAGAATATGATGACAGAACTGATGCGCCGATCCATCGCATCGATGCGCCCGAAAAAGTAACGGGCACCGCCAAATACACTGTCGATGTCGTATTTGAGGGACAATTAGAGGGTAAAATTTTACGCTCAGCATATCCACATGCCATTGTCACCTCAATTGATAAATCTGCGGCTGAAGCATTGGAAGGTGTTGGAGCGGTTGTTGATTTGATGAAAGTCGGAGAAAAAGTCCGCTGGGTCGGCCAGCCAGTTGCAGGTGTAGCTGCGGTAGATGCTCAAACGGCTCTCCAGGCATTAAAACTGATCAAGGTAGATTATGACATTTTGCCAGCGGCAGTCGGTACGGAGGCAGCGACAAAAGAGGATGCCCCCACGATCTGGGAAAAAGACAAACGCGATCAAATTCCATCAGCCGCTGAAGAAATAGACTTCCCCTATAAATGGGAAAACAATGTTGGCCACATACCGGCCGGTTTGGTGATCTCACCACTACGTGGCAGAGCCAAACGGACCATTGAAAAAGTGCGGGAAGAAGCACCGGATACACTGACCGAGCAGGTGTATATCAACCATCAGCAAGTGCATGCTGCACTTGAGCCCCATGCGGCCGTTGCCAAATGGGATGGTACATCCCTGCATGTTGTGGCCTCATCCCAAAGTGTTTACGCATTGCGAAATGAGATTTCCCATCATTTCGAGATAGACATTGAGCAGGTGTCGGTTGAAGGCAAATACATCGGTGGTGCCTTTGGCGCGAAGGGGGGATTGTATCGTGAAATCATTGCCGCAGTAACAATGGCTCTGGCTGCGACTGCGCCCGTGCGTGTCGCCAACAGTCGTCTAGAGGAGTTGGCCTATGCCGGAACCCGTACCGGCTCTCGGGGGGAAGTCGCCTTGGCTGTCAAAGAAGATGGTTCGCCCAATGCCATGCATTTTCACTCCTTTGGAGATGCCGGAGTAGCTGCAGGAGCAGCCCCGGCTGCAACCTACTGGCTGATGTCTCCGGAAGGACTAAGAAAAGATTTTTCCGACAACATCATCATCAACAACATCCCACCAACCATGCCCTTCCGTGCGCCCGATGGTCCAGCTAAACGCTGGGTGGTCGAGTCTGCGATAGATGAAGCCGCGGCGAGAAATGGAATCAATCCCGTAGACATTCGGCGTAAATGGTGGCCAAAGCATAAGATCAGAAATCGCCTCCTCGATTGGGTGGAAACCATTCCGCAATGGCAGGAACGGAAGGCCGAAGCTGGCGCAGATAAAGGGCGTTTCAAGCGTGGAATTGGATTGGCGATGTCAAAATGGATGTTTCTGTATCATCCACATACCAAGGTTAGGGTCAGTTCATCCCCAAAGGGATTTATTGTTAGCTGCGGCTCTCAGGATGTTGGTAATGGAACCCGCACCGCTTTGGCGAAAGCAATTGAAGATACGCTGGGGATTGACCGCCATCAGGCGACCATTGAAATTGGCAGTTCGGACCTCCCGATTGGCCCCATGTCGACGGGCAGTCAAACCACTGTTTCGGTGTATCCAACTACCGTCACTGCATGTGAAATGGTGATGGAACACCTGGTAAAAGAATCCAAAACAAAACTTGGCTTGAACGATCCGCAGGCGGTTAAAGGAGGCATCCAACATCGTGATGGCTTTACGCCCTGGGACGACGTGCTGGCAGTTGCCACGCCATTTGAATATACCGATAAGCGTGGCGCCGAACCCATGCTTATGGGCTTGCGCTTCCCGACGATGATGAAAGAAACCAATCCGTCCAATGGACGGCGTTTCAGTCATGGAGCAGTCGTAACCGAAGTGGAAGTAGATACACTCTTAGGGAAAATCAAGCCGATCAATGTCTGGACCTCGGTTGGGGTTGGCAAAATCCGTGTGCCGGAACTCGCCACCAGCCAAATGTATGGTGGCACAATTCAGGGCTTGGGCTATGCTTTATATGAGCAAAAGACATTTGACCCCAATACAGGCAATGTCCTTTC
>JBCBZF010001138.1:0-2242 GCA_039815525.1 Bacteroidota bacterium
CAACAGAAGCAGGAGGCAGAGCAGGCCAAGAGAGAGTTGTTTCGCATTCATGGTTCGAGTACTCATAGATCGTATGCACGCTATGAGTCGCCGAATTACTCGAAATATTTCACCCCCATGTAATAATCGAACATTTTTGCCTCATACTTTCCGCCCTTAATCTCCAGCCGTTGCCAATAGGGAGTGGGCACCAGCGTGAACTCAGATTGCTCTTTTCCTTTGGTTCTCTGTATTCTCACCGGTATGTCAAAGCCTTCAATGGCATTCTTCCAGCGATAAACGAGAAGCTTTTTTCCTTTCTCCTTCTCTATTTTTAATTCCAGTCGGGGGGCATTGTGATTGAAAAGGTATTGTTGAAAAAATGGACCAAAATCTTTTCCGCTATGCTGATTGACATAATTGATAAAGGTCTGGGTGGAAATGAGGGACTGTCGGTAGCGGGTGGCAAAGTTTTTTAACAGATCAAAAAAGAGGCTGTCATTGGCATAAACGCTTCGAAGAGAATGAAGAATCCATGCACCTTTGGGGTAAATATCAGGAGAATAATGAGCATGTACGCCCTTTTGTCCGATCATTCTCTCCCAGTTTCCAATGATCCCCCAATATTGTTTTTTCAAATAATTCAGATAGGCTTCTTGCCCCATTTTTTCTTCCACATACAAGGCCTCAGAATAGGTCGCAAAGCCTTCGTGTAACCAAAGGTCTGCCATATCGGCGGCACTGAGACTGTTGCCCCACCATTCGTGTGCCGTTTCATGCAAGATGATGTAGTCAAAGCCCCATTCATTGTCCTGGAAATTATTGCCATAGGCGATAGCGGTCTGGTGTTCCATACCGTAGTAAGGGCTTTCCACCATTTTGAAACCATCTCTCGGCCAGGGCCAATTGCCAAATCGTTTCTCTAAAAATTGTAAGATGCCGACCGTCTTGGGAAACTGCTTTCGTGCCTGTTCCTCATGATGGGGTAAAACATAAAAATCCAGTTCTCCCAGGCTATCATTGTATGGATAAGGCTCAGAAAAGTGGAGGTATGGCCCTACGTAGACGGTCAGATTGTAGAGATTGATGGGATAGCTGATTTTCCAGTGGAAATATTCCCAATTGATCCCCGGATAATTGGTGATCAGGCGTCCATTGCTGATCGCTTTCAGGCCGAGCGGGACTTCCAAATGGATGTCTACCGAATCCGGCTCATCCGTAGGATGATCTTTAAGTGGCCACCAGACACTGGCGCCATCAAACTGACAGGCCACGCCTACCCATGCGGCATCGTCTTGGGTTTCTTCCCAGACGAATCCGCCTTGCCAGGGCGGCTGCTTTGCAACCGGCGGCTCGCCTTCGTATACCACCCGCAACACATGCATGCGATCCGGCAGCAGATCCTCTGGCATGCCCATCAAAATTGCCCGACGGACACGGCGGTAGCTGAGGGTATCGCCATCCAGCACCACCGCTTTGACGCTAAGTGCAGGATGCAAATCGATCTGCATGGAGTCTGCTTGTATCCGCGGCTCAAAGCTGATGTCATTGTACCCGCTTACACGTTTATAGTAGGGATCAACCCGAAGGTGCAGATCATAATGTTTGACATCAAACCAGTTGCGCATTGGCCCATTGAAGCCACGCAGACTGTCCCATTTGGTGTAAGCGGGTAAAGGCTTTGCTTTTTTAAAGGCCGGAATGATCACGCTTTGCCCCAGTTTTTGAGACCAGAGTGATGGGTGAAGCCCTGCCAGTAAGAGCAGGATAAACAAAAGCCTGTTACACATGAGGCGACATGGATAAAGTGCAAAGTCAGAAGATAGCACTTTTTAGGAGGAGTGGAGAGAGTGTTTTGAAGGCTTTTTTACAGACCGAATCTCATTTTTCTCTCATCAGTCCTGAATCCTAACGCGCAATCACTGAGAACTTTCCAATACAGGCATTTTCTCCATTCTTATTGGCGATCAATGCGAGATATACACCAGAACGGACTTTGTTGCCATACACATCCCGTCCGTCCCAGGTGGCGGTGCCACCCTGTGATTCGACTTCGCGCACCAGCAGACCGGAAACGGTGGTGATCTTGACCGTAGATTCAGCTGCGGTGCCGCGAATGTTGATCAAACCATCGAAATCAGTGAAAACCGGATTGGGAAAGACCAGTACATCTTCGCAGTTGGATGCACCAATGGTCGCATCTCCCTGATAGGAGATGATGCCAGCGGTGGTTCCAAAAAAGACCTCACCGGTGGTTTGGTCC
>JBCBZF010000883.1:0-3095 GCA_039815525.1 Bacteroidota bacterium
GTCGAAGTCGTAGCCCGTGCCGCTCGCGTTCTTGCCGAGTAGATAAGCAGGTAGGTCTGACATCTAAGGCAGTCTTGTCTAAAAAACTGGCTGACGCGGCTGCGGCCTAATACATCTACCATCATTTTTTGCGGGTAGCCTGTTGAGAAAATCAGCAGACTACCCGTTTTCGTTTTGGTGAATGAATCCGTAACTTTTGGGAAAGGCACACACTTACCAGATCATTCATTTTGTGTATCAAGTTTGACCATTTACATGAAAACCAGTTTTGTCTATTGGTCCCTGATCAATCTACTCCTGTTGAGCCTCACATTGGGCTCGATTTCTGTTCTCAAGGCTCAAGTCAATGTTGAAGAGCCAGCTGAAACTGGTCTGCCTTCTGACCCTCGTCTGTACCTGAGCCAAATTCAGGGACCAGCTCCTTTACAACTCAGCTTCTTTGCCATTCCACAGCAATCCGTCTTACCAGATCAGATCAGCTTGCGATGGGATTTTGGAGACGGAACGGAGACGAGCCAACCCAATGGGTCCCATCTATTTGCCTTTCCTGGTTCCTATCGCGTAACACTTAGGATCTGTCTTGGAGATAGCTGCCGGACCGAGCAGCAGATGGTTGTGGTGCAAAACCCCTTCATGCCTTTTTCAGATCACGCAGGTTTACTGGACGCTTTGGAACGTCCCATCTCCCTGGTCCAATTGTCTCAGATTCGCAACCAGCCGGAAGAATACCAAAAAGCCATCACCTTTCTGGCTGAGATTGGAGCCAGCTTCATTGGCCGGGCTGAGTCCATCTGGGGTACCCCCAATGTCTCCAGTGTCAATTTCAATTATCAGTCCAGCATTGCCCGTCCGCTTACTGATTTGGAAGAAGCCTATTTGGCCAAAGACAGAAAGACTGGCCCGATTCTGCAGGCTGCGATCTATGAACATCTGAATCCCTTTACGGTCGATCAAAACATTGCCACCAAAGAGATCCTGAATTTGTTCTATGAGGAAAAAACGACATCGGATCGCTTTTTTGACTGCGAATTGATGATGTATCCGCCGGATTATAATCCCACTGATCTCAGCCCCTTGAATGGCATCGACAACAGCACTTTGTGTTGTGTACCCGATATCAGCCAACCGGAAACCCGGGCATATTTTTATTTTCTGGGGAAACTATACATCGATGCCGGCTATCAATCTATACACCTCGGGCAAGTCAACTTCATGCTGGACAATGACCCTGGGCATCTGTTGTACTGGGATCTGTTGACGAAGCTGCGAAACTATGCTTTTTCACAGGGACGCTATGTGTTGTTTGACGCCCATGTTGACATTGGTCCTGAAAACAGTTTTGATCCTTATGTAAGTGAAAAAGTAAAAGCATACGCCGACAGCCTGATGGCCGTCCATGAGTTTACTGCCCCCTACCAAATCCGGGCAGAACTCGGCCTTGAGCTGGATCACAACTTTGAACAGCTACATGAGGAATTAGAAGAACTTCAACTGCTATTTGATTTTCACAGCAGTCCCACCTGGGCCAGAGAATCCCTGATTATAGATGGTGAATGTCAGGCTGAAATTGTTCCCGGACATCATAAAGCGATCTATCAGCGTAGCATTGGGGGGATCAGTCCACAGCTCGGTCCAGTAAAAGAATTGCCCTTTATCACGGAACTGGATAATGGAGTGGTACAACCCAATGTTTGCCTTGAAAATGATGGGAGAGACTATGAATTGTGGGGTACGGATGAAACCGGCTGGTATTTGAGTCGTTCGGCTTGCTATCAGGCAGAATTCATTCAGTATGCCTACAATCGGGTCAAAGAATTGGATGAACAAGGGCGCTGGCAGCCGATCGTTTCTCGTGGCTGCTTTGATGCAGATGGCAACCATAAATTTACCAACACCACCTGTGCGGCCTGGAATCAGCCGGAATTGCGGGAGGCGATTTTGGACACCTGGTATCCACCAGAGATTGAAGGGGCTGAAGAAGTCTGTTATTCGGGGTCCAGTTTCCGTCTGGTGGAAACCGTTTCAGGACGAGATGTTCGTTGGAGGGCCGCGCCGGATTCACTTTTTTCGGGCGCTGTTTCAGGGCCTGGGTCCACGGCTTTTCTGCGGGCTGCCGGGCCCGGGAAAGGAAAGATTCGCTTTACGATTGTTGGAAATTGTGAGGCAAAGATCGTAGAGAAAGAGATCCTGGTAGGACCATTGCCCATTCCCAATCGGATTGAAGGCCCAGAGAGCGTTGAACTTGGGCAATTGGCAAATTATCGGATAGGAAAAGTGTCTGAGTTTGGCAACCCAAGGCTGGTTTGGTCTTTTCCTGACTGTGATCTGGGGGAGGCATGTTGGGAGATTGTTGATCAGAATGAGGACGGTACACAAGTGCAGGTGAGGGTAGGGGCAAAGAGTGGATACGTCCGATTGACATCAGTCAATCACTGCGGTGAAGGTGCTGCCTCCAATCTTCTTGTAACAGTTCGTGGCAACAATGTCAGCATTGGGCGGAGAGTGGCTACCAGTCCCTGGTTTCGTTTGTCTCCGAATCCAGCTGACAAACAACTCACAATCACACTGAATGACCAAAGCTTGCCCGGTACTTTTGTTATGATGGATATAAATGGTCGCCTTTTACAAAAGGGCTTGCTAGACGCCCCGCTCAATCGCGTTTCTGTAGCGGGACTCCCCAATGGTGTGTACATTTTTCGTTTGCAGCAGGGGGCAAGAAGTGTACAGGAATTGGTGCAGGTGCAGCATTGAGGATGCACCTGTAAAAATCTGGTAAATAGATGGAGACTATCGGATAATTGATCCTTCTGTTATTGTTGGGCGCTTCTCTGCCCTACCGGCAACTTCTGCAACATCGACAGGGCTGAAGAAAGTTTTTCTTTCAACTCTTTGCGGTCGACGATAAAGTCCAGAAAGCCATGTTCCAGGAGAAACTCTGAACGCTGGAAGCCTTCTGGCAAATCGCGTCCAATGGTTTCTTTGATGACCCTTGGACCGGCAAAGCCGATCAATGCATTAGGCTCCGCGATATTGAGATCACCCAGCATCGCAAAGCTGGCCGTCACGCCACCAGTAGTAGGATCCGTCAAAAGAGA
>JBCBZF010001008.1:0-2661 GCA_039815525.1 Bacteroidota bacterium
ATAAACTGGTGAACCGTGCTACCTTTAAACTGTCCGAAGAATCGTTCAAGCTCTTCAGCAGTTTCTCCTACACCCACGATCATGACATTGTATTTTTCTCCCGCCAGAGAAAATAGTAACCTTCTGTGGCGGTACACATAGCCAATCAAAAACCGCAAACCGATGCCAGCCAGCAATGCCATGGTCCAGCTCAAACCAAACTGGGGAAATAAGTGTGCATAATTCTGGTAAACCAATGCCAGAATCAGGGTGCTGATCCCCAAATTTGTCAAAATGCTCCTGGTCAGATATTGCGGATGGAGAATCGACTCATAATGATAGTAATTACTCAAGGCACCACCGCCTATCCATGCCAGAATACAGATAACATGCAAGAGGTTCTGCTCGCCGGAGAATGCCATCCATTGACCTCCCAGAATCAGGTTGCCAAGTTGAAAGCCGTAAAAAAGAAGGATGGTCTCCAGGAATATGACCACATACCGCTGGACTACGTGAGCCCGGCTCTGTGTAAATCGTTCCATGATTCTAATTGATGCTAATACCCATAAAAAAGACAAATCGTACAGGATGTGCCCCGCCTGTCAAATTGATTGAGGCAGAAGGACAATCATGAGCACGCTCACCATAATCTGTATGGAAAGGATGTTCAAAGTTCGTACGTAGCGCTTTTTTGGATGATTAACAGGTCAAGAAGGTTTACTGGATCATGTGGTAAGCAAATTTAGATTGTGTTTATCAATGTGTCCTCCCAATCTTGAATATTCACGGAATAAATGTGTGAATATTTGGCAATTTATAATAAAACCGCTGAATAAAAAGAGAAATTTTAAAAAAGTATGTAAAATTTAACGATTTGATAATGAATGCCTGGAAGAACGGTATAGGAAATTACCTGTCGATCAGCCGCAATATATTACAAGACACATGGCCTTTCCAAGAGATGGACGAATAAATAGTGGTTTTCAGTGCCTGGATAGAAATTTTCCTTGATTTTTTGGTAAAATTTGTCATAATAGAACTTCCACCATATATTTGAGGCGACATCTACTCTCGCAACCGTTTTCCCCAAGCACCATTTCGATCTTTATAAACTTTCTGCTTTCCTAATATTCATTCTGTGTAACGTGCTATTATTTTGGTAAATCGTACCAGATCACTTGCGTTTCATTCTTTGATACAGTTTCTGAAGTTGAATCTGTTTATCTGTTGTGCGGTCAGCTCCTGTGTCAATTCTAAAGACCTGGTCTACATGCAGGATTCGGGAATTGGTGTGGATACGCTTTTGGCATATAAGAATCCTTTTGGTGTGTATCATCTACAGACAGATGATGTTCTTTCGGTGAGTGTAAAGAGTCTGGATCAGTCGAATGCGTCCCAATTTAATCTACAGGAAGATCGGGCAATTCTCAATGTTTCGCCTGGTTATACTTTCTTGAATGGTTATTCAGTAGATAAGGACGGTCGCATTCATCTGCCTGTCATTGGGAGTGCCAATGTCGGTGGAAAGACGGTGCCGCAAGTACAGAATATACTGCAAAGAAAAGTGGACAGTTTGTTGAATGGGGCAACGGTACTGGTCAATCTGGTCAGTTTCAAGGTATCGGTTCTGGGAGAGGTTAACGCGCCCGGTCAGTTTTATGTATATCATAACCGCCTGACCATCCTGGAAGCCATTGCCCGAGCAGGTGATTTGCTCGAATTCTCCAATCGGACCAGAGTTAATCTGATCCGGCAGACAGAGCAGGGGTCGGTTGCGACCATGGTCGATCTGACTGATGCAAGCTTACCGCTTTCACCCTATTTCTACCTCCGCCCCAATGATGTGATTTATGTGGAGCCATTGCGGCAGAAAAGTGCCCGGATCAACTTATCCAATGTGCAGATTCTCACTGCGGTATTTACTGGTATCTCAACTGTAGGAACCATCCTCTTATTGTTTCGGAATTGATGCGATCACAAACATATTATCCTGCTGAAGATAGCTTGCCAATGGGAAAACCTGCGTTTGTCCAGAAGATTCCTATAGGCCATATCGTCGGGAAGGTATTCCGAAATTGGTACTGGCTGGTGCTTGGTGCTCTTGTGATGTTGAGTTGTGGATATTTTTTCCTGAAACTCCAGAGTAAAAAATACCAGATCTCTGCATCCTTGTTGATTGCCAATGACGAAAGCAGCGAAGGCAGAGGCAAAAGCTTTATGAAGGAGATTGACTATTTCAACGCTGGGAGTGCGTTGGAAGATCAAATTGGTGTCCTGACTTCTTATACGCTCATCGGGGAAGCTTTGTCAAGTCTCAAATACGGGATCAGTTATTATCAGGCAGATGGACTCAAAAAGCAGGAACTCAGCCCGAATGAACAGAATTTTCTTGTAAGTCTGGACTCGACTCACGTTCAATCCTGCGGGATCATGTTTTCGGTTAAACCCCTGGACAACAAACGCTTCTCGGTCCAACTGAAAGGGAAATCCGTCCTTTTGTATCAGCCAGATACGCAGACTGAACTTGGGGTGCTGGAAGAAGTGGATATCAGTCAGACCATTGGATTGGGAGAATACTTTGAAACAGAGTATTGTCGCTTTGCACTGGTGGACAATCCATTGAATCCTAACCACAACTGGGCGGCAGAAGCCTATTTTTTCCTGAGGGTATTTGGAAAGAAT
>JBCBZF010000818.1:0-3380 GCA_039815525.1 Bacteroidota bacterium
CTGATCTTATCAGTGGAAACCGAAGAGCTGGGGATTGCAGCTGGCTTACAGGATCGGGTTGCCCAGGTGTATGAAGCACCCGTCTTCATGGATTTTGATCAGATGTTTATGAAACAACATGGGCATGGTATGTATCGAACCTTTTCTTCGGAGCTATTGCCATCGCTCTACATTGCTTATCGGACTGATCTGGCAGAAGGCTCCGAAGTCGTTCACAACCGTCTGCGGCAACGTTTCATGGAAGGTGATCCGCAGGTACTTGGGGCCATGCAGTCGTTCGCACAATTGACCAATGACTGTCTCAAATTAGTAGAAAATGGCAAAGGGGATCAGATTGGGAAACTCCTGAACCAGAATTTTGATCTTCGGGCCTCGATCATGCGCATTCCCGCAGAAAATCAACGGATGGTTGATCTGGCCCGCTCCGTCGGCGCGAGTGCGAAGTTTACTGGTTCAGGTGGTGCGATCATTGGAACCTATGAAAATGGAGAAATGCTGGAAGCTCTCACAGAACGCCTGGCGCAGGCACAGATTGCGCTCATTGCGCCGCAATTCTAGTCTGCATTTTGACGATCTGATGAGGAATTTCGTTTCTTTGGTAGAATTCACATTTCATTCAAAACGTCAACATGAAACGACTCAGCCTGATTTGCCTTGCCCTTCTTCTTTCCAGTAGCCTCTTTGCTCAAATCGAGTTCGGAGGTGAAGCTGGTATTGGCTTCAAAAATTTTACAGGTCAGGACGTGGGGGAGATTGCTGAAAGCATTACCGAAGGCACCCTTGGCCTGCAATTGATTGTCCATTTGCCAGGCAAATGGGGCATCCAAACCGGTCTGGTGTATGACCGCAAAGGTTCTTTGACCGACGCCACCGTAACCTCCACCCAGGCACAGATGGATTATCTGGTCATACCGGTCTCCATTCGCTACACCACTGGCAAACTCATCAAGCCATTTGCGCATGCAGGCTTGTATGCAGGCTATCTGATCGATTCTAAGAATCTCGTAACCATTGGTGGGATCGCCAGCACGGTAGACAACATTGAATTCAACAATCGACTGGAAACGGGTGCCACCTTTGGTTTGGGCCTTGATTTCCCTAAAGTTCTGGGTCTCAGACCATCCGTAGAATGGCGTAACTATCTCGGCTTGAGCAATATCAACAATGCACCGCTCAGTACGGCCCGGGTGAGAACCTTTGGTACGCTCATCATGTTACAGATGCGCATGTCGATTGGCGGTTAACCTGTTCAGCTTTTCTCCCGCATCAACTCCGCAACTAGCCAGGGTTCTTCATAGCTGCATTCTCCCAGTTTGAGGAAATTGGCAAAGCGTGGTAAAAATACATTGCGACGGCGATTGCCCAGGTCAATGACCAGCTCATCGCCAAATTTGCGGACGGTAAATTCATCATGCTCCATCAGCGGGAGTTTGATCCGAACCGTAAAACCCTTTTCGTGTTCTGAAACCGAAAAGGGTTTTTCATTGAAAAATACCAGGCTGGGATCCAGGTCCTGATACATCTGCTGCCCTACTTCTTCCAGCAGATCCAGGCCGAATACTTCTTCTCCTAAATGCGCTACCTGAAAGATGGGCAAAGGGGCAAAACTGTCTTTGATTTCGCCCAGGTATTTTTGCTGAGAAGCCAGGTATTTGGTGAACAGTTCCCCTCCGGCACCGTCGGGAATGACCCGATTGACCACCACACCATCCACATTGTAGCCATATAGCTGCAGGTAGGTATAGGCACGCTTGGCTTCCTGGATTACCATCCGTTCAGGATTGGCCACCAGACGAATGGAGGTCGTGGCTGGATCATGAAATACTTTTTGAATTTTTTCCAATTTATCAAAAAGCAGTTCCAATTCTTCATAACCTTTATCAAGCGGAATGTCCATGGTCCGGCGGAGCACTGAACCAAAGGTCTTTACCGCAAATTTTTGGCCGGGGAAGGCTTTGGTGAGCCAGGACTGGGTCACTTGCGGTAAGCTCAGCAAAGTCAGGGTTTCACCAGTCGGTGCGCTGTCGATGACCAATAAGTCATATTCGTCCTCTTCGTAAAACTTTTCAATCCATAGAAAAGCCGAAGCTTCCTCCATCCCAGGCAAGACCGACAATTCTTCCGCCACCACATTGTCCATCCCCTGCCAGCGAAAAATGGTGCGCATTAGTTCCTGCATATTCCCCCAGTACTTTTTCATGGAGTAATAAACATCGAACTCCTGCCCATATAAATTAGGCGCAATTTCGGTTGGTTCTGGTTTCAATTCCAGGTTGAGAGCATCGGATAGACTGTGAGCAGGATCGGTCGAAATTACCAGCGTCTTGAGGCCTTTTTTTGCGGCCTGGAGGGCTGTGGCTGCCGCTGTGGTGGTTTTCCCAACCCCACCTTTGCCAGTAAAAAGAAGAATGCGCATTACGTAGGCTTTGAGCAGAGAACCTTCAGCGCGCTAAGATGTTTAAGGAAGCCAGCCGCAGGCGGATCTTGGGGTCCCTTTCTGTCCAGGCAATGATAAGCTTCCCCTCAACGCTTATCATCCGCGGGAAACCCGTGCTCCTGTCATTTCTGACTTCCGCTACCTCAATGGGCTTTCCCATCGTGCCAGTATCATCAACCGAACGCACCAGAATGATTGCTCCGGTATCAGTATACTCCATCCAGCTAGCCCAGGCCGTTCCTTCTGTATCCAAAATAACATCCACCCGTCCGATGGTTTTGCCCACGTGAAGGGGAAAGGCTTGATCAAAAGCGTACGTAAAGCCTTGTCTCTTGCCAAAAGACACCTTTACTTGATTGCTGTCCTGTGCAGCGGTAAACCAGGCCACCGCTACCTTGCCATTCCGATAATCGACTGCCGGTCCATTGACCGGGCAGCCACTGATCTGCCAGCCATCGTGATGAACCGCTTCCGGCCCAGACCAGCTCCCCCTGAAGTTCACATTGAAAAAAATATCCCGGATCTCTTTTTCACTTCTGGAGCGATAGACCACCAGGGGTCCCAGGTCCGTCATGACAGCATCGGTCTGACAGCAATCACATACCCGGTAATCAATGATTCGATGTGAGTCTACCTGTCCATTGGCGTCCATTTCAGCATACGCCAACATCATTTGATTGTACGCATTGTCATCAGCATAATTTCGGCCATCCAGCCAGAAAACACCCATTTTGTCCTGCAAGGGGACCATGCTCACAAAACCATGTTCGGCTTCTACTTTACCTGAATAAGGCGGAGGAAGGTGATTCCACTTTCCGCTTGAATCCGGCATATAAAATCGTACGTCATACGCATAGGTACCAGCACCGTTTTTTTCCAAATTGTGTAAAACGGGCCTTTGATTGGCGAATTGACTAACAGAAGGAAAGTCCGCCCAATTGAC
>JBCBZF010000544.1:0-4965 GCA_039815525.1 Bacteroidota bacterium
GAGGCGAAGTTTCTGATTGAGGTTTTCAGCCTGTAAGCGCTTGTTTTCTTCCTCTGCCAATTCGAGGTTCAATTGATTTTTGATCAGGGTCTGACTTTGGGAGAAAGTGTAGGCACTCAGCTTGTCATCATATTCTTTAAAGGAAAGGAGTGCTGCCATCGCTGCATCAGTCATCCCTCTCTCTGCCAATCCATGGTAGCGTAGCTCGTAGGCTTTGGCCAAATATTCATTGCTTTGAGCACGTTTTGCAAATTCTATGAGCGTCTGTAAGAGTGGATCAAAGGCTTTCCAGTCTTTTCTATTTCGTAGAACCTGTGCCTTTACATGTAGTACCCCCAGATTCTGCACACTCGCTTTCCCACTTTTCTCAATTGACGCCATTGCATTGTCGAAGCAGGCGTCAAAATCATCTGATAAGTGCTCATAATCCCCCATGTTCACCATCATCCGTGAACGCGACAAAACCGTATAACAAATCCGTGGATCATCAGGTGCATAAGAAACCGCCTCTTCCAGCACATTGAGGTAGTAACTGACCGAGTCCTCGACCCCCAGATTGACAAAATTGTCGATCAGGGTACGATAGAAGTAGTGGAGAAATCCTTTGTTTTCAACCTGTCCCAGATAAGGATAGCCTTCTCGTAGAATATCGAGCGAGGCTTCATGATTTCCAGCCCGTAAAAACAAGCCTGCTAATTTGAAACGGCTCACAACCTGCACCGAGGGATCTGGATATTTCCTGGCCAGAATCTGCAATTGGTTGACATAAGCATGGACGGTATCAAGATTCATGGTATACCCCAATCCCACATCAATCAAGGCACCGAGATTGAACATGCTCTCCTCCAGTGCAGTCTCAGCATAATAACGCTGCCGATGCGGAACCTGAAACATTCTGATCCCTTCTGGCGCATTGCTCTGGGAAAAATAGAAGGTGCCCCAGGTATTATAGGTCTTAACAATGTCTGCCGTATCCTTTCGCTTAATGGCATTGCTGAGCACTTCAGAGATCTTTTGTTCGAATTCGCTGGAATCACGGGTATAGTAGGCCGCTTTGGCCAATAGCATCTTCGCTTCAAACAAGAGACTATCCTGGCCAAGAAAGGTAAAGTCTTTCTCAGCTTGCGTGGCCAGTTCTTTTTGCTTCTTGAAGTCTCCCTGTGCCTTTTCAGCTTCTTTTAGCTGAGACAGTGCACGCTGATACAAGCTGTCGGGTTCCAGCTTACCAAAAAGCAATAGTGGAGACAAAAAAATGAGACAAAATATGAATCGCTGATGTATGAGATTCATGCAGACGATAGGCTAAATTGGTTCTGGCAAATTCCCCAAAGGATCAGAGCAATGTAGAAATTAAATATCCTAAAATTAAAGAGATATGGAAAGCATTTTGTTCTGAATTTATGCAAAAGACAATTGTGGGATGATTTGGCCTTTGACCGGCAATACACCAAGCAGTCATATTTGAGCCAAACTACTTTTTGGGATTCATAAGCATCATGTACCTTTGGATACTTTGTAACAAATTTATCATTAGATACCATGCTACTTGTTGTGGATATTGGGAACACAGACATCGTTTTTGGCGTCTATGATGGACAGATCTGGACGCACCAATGGAGACATCCATCTGATAATTTCATCCGGTCCGGTGCAGCTCTGAAAGGATTTGCCAGAGAAGCCGGTATTGACCTCAGACAGCTTGATCGTGTAGCTTTGAGCAGCGTCGTACCGGGTATCAAACCGCATGTTGAAGGCCTGCTTTTCAAGCTCACAGGGAGGAAACCTCTGCTGATCGGCCCCCACCTGTATGAGCAGCTTTCCATTCGCATCGATAATCCTTCCGAAATTGGTTCTGATTTGGTTGCCAACGCAGTCTCAGCTTATCATCGGACCAAAGGTGCCTGTATCGTCGTCGATTTTGGAACCGCCCTCACATTTACCACTGTTTCAGAAAATGGTGACATTCTGGGAGTAGCCATTGCCCCTGGTTTAAAGACTGCTTTTCGGGCCCTCTTTGCCAATACTGCCCAATTGCCACTGGTACCACTGGAAGTGCCACAATCTGCGATTGGTAAGAACACCGCTCATGCCTTGCAGGCCGGTATTTTGATGGGGTATGTCGGACTGGTTCGTGAAATACTGCGGCAAATCAAGTCCGAACTCGGACAAAAAGTACGGGTGCTGGCGACAGGTGGATTGTCATCAATCCTTGAGCCACTACAAGCTGATTTTGATGACATTGACCCCAGGCTGACCATGGATGGACTCCGCTTGCTGGCTGAAAGATTTTCTTAGGCCACAGAGCTCAATGTATCCAAAAGAGACCCTAAAATCTGATTCCTGGAACCAGTAGAGACATCCTGCTGAAAATTCTCTTTACATTCATCCAGAAATCTGTATTTTTAGAAGCTGGTGTGGGACCTGCTCTTGCCCCGATTCGTCAAACCCAAAGAATTTCTATGAAAGCCGCAAAGCTTACTACACTACTTCTCTTTCTGTTTGCCTTTTCAGCCTGCGACAAGGATTTACCACCAGACGATATCATTCCCCTTCCCAATCCTGGGATCAACTACCCGCGCATACTGGGCAGTACCATTGATTCGGTCATGGATGCTGATGAGATTCCAGGTTTGGCCGTCGCTTTGATCCGGAATGGTGAAATTGATTGGCTCTCCAATTATGGCATGGCCAATATTGAAGAAAACCGAAGAGTAGACAATAATACCCGTTTCATGCTCAATGGGACAGCAGACGTCATCACAGCCATGGCTGTCTTGCAAGCAATTGAGCAGGGATTATTCGGCCTTGACGATGACATCAATGATTACCTGGATGAGCCCATCGTACATCCTACTTTTCCCAATGCCATTATCACTGTCCGTAATCTTCTGGCCCATACGTCGGGTATCAAAGATGACCCTTCCTATTTGAACGTGGCTTTTGTTGCAGGCATGGATTCAGATACCGATTTGGAAACATTTCTGATGGATTATCTGATCAAGGGACGACCACGTTATTTTTTCACCAATTTCAGCAGTGAACGGCCGGGAAAAGTGTACAGCTACTCCCGTATCGGCCTCGCCCTGGCAGCCATGCTGATTAGAAAAACCAGCACAGTAGAATTTGATCTCTATTGCAAAACCCACCTCTTTGCCCAGTTGGGACTGTCAAATGTGTCCTGGTTTTTGGCGGACCTCCCCCCTTCTGAGCTTGCCATTCCCTATCAGAAAAATGGCAATCAATTAGAAGCTCAACCACTCTACAACTACAGCATTTATCCCAGTTGGGGACTGCGGATCAGCGCGGAACACCTGGCGCGTTTCTGGCAGGGCATGATCAACCAGGGAGTATATGGAGACCAACGCCTGATCGAAGCTGACACACGCGAATTCATGGAGCGGGTTACCTTCCCGCTGGCGGATGAAGAACAATCTATCGGGTGGCGCTATGATTCACTTGACCAACGATTGGTGCTCGGCAACATGGGCAATGATATCGGCTACAGTTCGATGATGTCATGGGATGTCAACTCCGAAAATGGCGTCATTTTGCTTTCCAATGGGGATGATAAAGGAAACGCCCTGCGTTTTTTGACCACACAAATCATGGATGCGGCTGATAGCCGTCCTTAATGTTACATCAGTCTATCATGGGACAAAAAAAAATATATGTAGCAGCAACCAGTCAGCACGTAGGGAAAACAACCTCCACTCTCGGTTTATTGTCAGCCATTCGGGAAAGAGGCCTCAATGTCGGATACTGCAAGCCTGTCGGGCAACAATTCATTGATATTGGCCCCAGCCGGGCAGATAAAGACGCGCTTTTGTTTGCCTCCTCAATGGATTTTGAGTTGGTGCCGGAATTGCACAGTCCGGTCATCCTTGGAGCGGGCGCAACCACCAGCTTTCTTGATGATCCAGAGCATTACCCATTTCGCAACCGCTTGTTGAAAGCCTCCAAGATTTTGGAACGTGATCACGATGTGGTGGTATATGAAGGTACTGGTCATCCAGGGGTCGGTAGTGTGGTCAACCTTTCCAATGCGACCGTCGCCAAGCTTCTTGGTGCCGGCGTGATCATGGTAGTCGAAGCGGGCATTGGCAACACCATTGATCGACTGACACTCAATCTCGCTTTGTTTCAGCAGGTAGATGTCCCCATCATAGGCGTCATCATCAACAAAGCACGCCGTGAGAAAATTGACAAAATCCGCCATTATGTCGAGCCCTTTCTGACCAATAAAGGCATCCGTCTGCTGGGGATCTTGCCATACGAAGAAGAGTTGGGCTTACCGGTCATGGCCACAATTTGCAGCGCAGTCAATGGCCGCCCTTTACTTCACGAAGACAAATTAGATAATCGGGTCAGTGAGATCATTGCGGGTTCCCTCGTAGACATGGAACAAATCAAACGAACCAACAATCAGTTGCTGGTCGTGAGTCATAACCGCCTGGGAGAAGCCATCAAAAAGCTGGTCAATGTCGCGACCTTTATGAATCTGGAAGAATCACCACTCTCGGGCATCATTGTTACGGGAAAAGGAGATATCAGTCCCGAAAACCAGAAATACATCGACGCGTTCCAACTACCAGTGCTGCAAGCTCAAATCGACACCTACGAATCGGTGATCAAAATCAGCCAGATCGAAGTCAAGATCAACACCCGAACGCCCTGGAAAGTCAAAAAAGCCATTGATCTGTTTCGGGAACACGTAGATGTGAGCTGCATTCTGGACAATTGTTGATCCGTCTGACGCCTTCCTGACCAATGTTTAGAATGGAGACAAGGTCAATACACAAGTAAACCACCAAATTGTACCACCGAAGTTCCTCATTGAGGCTAACGAACCCCTTCATTCCAGTACTTTGGCCCTGCTTCCTTATATTGACGACCAAAACAAAGCTACATGAGCTACTGGGAAATCACCAAGCACTATCATATTGATGAAAATAAAGGTCCGAAAAA
>JBCBZF010000992.1:0-2711 GCA_039815525.1 Bacteroidota bacterium
GAAAATTATCTCCCCGGCAGAAAATGATCAACATGATGTATCTCGTGTTACTCGCACTGCTGGCGATGAATGTAAGTAAGGAGGTACTTGATGCCTTCGAAAATTTGAAAGCAAAGCTCAATAATTCTGCCATCACCGCCGAAGGCAACAATATCGACTTCATGACAAAGATGAAGGAGAAAATTGATGAAGAGGTGACAAATGAAGGTAAGAAGGTCAATATTGGGCTGAAAGATACACTGGATCAGATCGCCGTAAAAACCAGCGGAATCCTGAAAGTTCTCAATGATCATTCCCGAGAAATGGAAACGATCGCCGGAAAAGACTCACTCACCGGGAAACTGGAAAATAAGTCTGAGACGGAAAAGAATTATCAGTACTGGATGGGTATCGGAGATGCTGATACGAAGAACGAAGGTCGTGGTGAAGGCCAGGCATTCGAGCTACGCAACAAAATGAATGATTACTTCGAGTATTTGGCGACCATTTACAATGCCAATGTGAAGAAAGCAGAGGATAAAATTACTGCTAAGCAGCTCGAAGATCAGGTTGGACTCGGTGGCGAATCCAAGACCTGGGAAAAATTCAACTTTGATGCACCGGTGGTTGCCAATGTAGCGATCCTCGAAGCACTGAAACTGGATGTGTTTGAGCAACAAAAGCAAACGCTTGACCTATTGAACACACGCCTGGGAGTTGCAGCCTTTAAAGTAGACAAGGTATTGGCGATTGAGGCTCCGGTCTCGACCATCGTGCCAGCTGGTCTGACTTATGAGACCAAACTGTACATTGCCATGTCTTCTAATGCGATTAAGCCTAGCTTTAGCAGCTCCAGTGGACGGGTAGAGACCTCTGATGATGGTACCTATGCGACCCTGAAGATCGGCGCCAGTGCCAATGCGATCAAAGGCAAGGCCAAAGAAGGCAAGCAGAGCTACACCGCCAATGTTCGGGTACCCAAAGCCACTGGTGGCTTTGACGATCTGAAAGTGGAAGGTTCATTCACCGTGCGAAAGCCGGAGATTGTGATTACTTCTGCCGCGGTACAAAACCTCTACCGCAATTGCGGAAACGATGTAAACATTGATGTGCCTGCTTTGGGTGATCTCTACAAGCCGAAAATCAATGCTTCTTCTGCTACCGTGATTGCCAACAAGACGTCCAACAAGAAATTCCGTATCGTTCCAACTGGAAAAACCTGTGTGGTATCTGTCAACAGTATCACCAACGGTCAGACCATGAAGATCGGTGATGTGAATTATAAGGTGATTGAGCCACCTAAGCCAACCATCGACATGGCGATCAATGGCAAGCCAACCAGTGGGTCTACCCCAGTTGCAAAAAGCAGCCGAATCCAGGTGAAACTGAATCCTGATGCAGATTTTCGCTCTTCTTTGCCCGGCGACGCCAACTATGGCATCAGCAGCATTGATGTACTGGCACAGCTTTCTTTGGGACCACCTCAGAAAGTCAACAGTGTGAACACCAACGGCAAAGACGCGACCAAAGCGATCCGGATTTCCCTCGGAACGCGGGTACGTCAGGCGCGCCCCGGTACCAAAGTGTATATCCGGATCAATGAAATCTACCGGAAAAACTTCCGGGGCCAAAAAATCCCTGACAAGCGTTTCTCAGAGGTGGAAAGAACGCTGTCAATTGTAGTGAAGTAATTAGCTGAAAATATGAGTGGTGCATTGTGCACCACTCCTTATTGAAATCGAAACTGAATTAATTCGCGGAGACATGAGAAAATTTCTTCTCTTCAGCCTGGCGGTGATTATGTTTTCTGTGGACGCTTTTGCACAGCATCCACCCCGGCGTGAAGATCACTTCTGGCGTAGAAAAGTCGTCAATCGCATTGACCTCACTGAAAAAATCAACGCCCCGTTGGTTAAGCGTGAAAGTCACTTTTATGCAGCTGACGAACAATTCACCGGAAAAGAGGGACTGGTAATGGCCCTGTTCAATGGCCTTAAGCAAGGTAAATTTGTTGCTTATCGCCCAGACAGCTTGAACCGTTCCATGAGTTACGACGAGGTATTACAGAAAATCAGAGACATTGAAGGCAGCCTTGAAGGCGAAGGCGACTTTGACGAAGGCGATGGCGACTTCGGTGATGACGGAGGCGACTTTGACTCCTTCGATGAAGGTGGCGGAGACGAGTGGGGCTTTGAAGATGATGAAGGAGGCTTCGGTGGTGATGACGGCTTCGGGGACGATGACCTCGGAAGCGAAGGCGCAGCCGCTGCTGGTGCCGGTGGAATGGATGGCGATTTTGAGTCTGCCCCATTCGAAAATGTGATCCACTTTGTCGAGGACCGGATCTTTGATAAGACCCGTTCTGACATGGTGTATGACATCCAATACATCGAAATTATCTGGACTGATCCAGGTGAAACCCTGCCAGAAAAGAATCTCTGTACGTTCAAATATGATGAGGTGATTGAAACACTGGACAATTCTCAGTGGAAGAACCGCTTCAACGACGCTGAATACAAGACTCTCCGTGAAGTATTCGAACTGCGCCTGTTTCACAGCTATCTGATCAATGTTTCTGGGGTGGGTATCCGTACCCTGCAGGAAGCAGAAGATCGCCGCCAGAAATTGGTTGAATTTGAACACCATCTCTGGAGCTACTAAGTTCCGGTAAAGCGAACATACCAAGGCTCTCCTTTCCCAGGAGAGCCTTTTTGTATATGGACAGGTTCATA
>JBCBZF010001088.1:0-2430 GCA_039815525.1 Bacteroidota bacterium
CAAGCTCTGCTGATACAGTTGTGGCTGGCCATTTGGTCCAACCTGAAAGCGCAAATCAAAAGGATTTTGGCGATTGTAAAGATTGTATATGCCAAAGGTCCAACTGCGAAGTCCCAAGCGGGTTTGTTTGTGAAAACTGGCAGATATGTCCAACCGATGATAGGCCGGTGCCCGGTCTCCATTGAAGGCATCCAGCGGAATGATCGGAACCGGACTCTGTAATCCATTGAATTGGTAGCGACCAATGGTGATGGCCTGTCCGGTCGCATATAACCAGTTTAAGCCAAATTCACGACGGTGATTGGGTTGATAAACCAGACCAAGGTTGACATCATGCCTCCGATCGAAGCGAAAAGGAAAAAACTGCCCCTTATTGATACCTGAAAACTGGCGTTGACTCCAGCCCAGGGTATAGGCCAGGCTACCCCTTAATTTTCCCTGATGCCGCGTCAATTGTGTTTCGATGCCATAAGCCCGCCCTTTCCCGACTTCGACCAGTTTTTCCCACTCTTCTTCTGGATTACGATTGATAAATGATACGCCTGCTTGGTAACTGAGAAGATTCTCCATCGACCGAAAGTAAGGCGTAATGGAAAGACGGAGAGTCTGTGAGAGAGCAGCGCGATAGGACAAATTGAGATGGAAGGCCACTTCAGGACGAATCTGTTTGGTACTGGGTACCCATAAATCTGATGGTAATCCCAATCCCGGCCGGGAAAGCAGATGGGAAAACTGTGCCATTCGGCTGACAGACGCCCCAAATTGATGCTTTTGGTTGAATTGCCAACCCACCGAAAAGCGTGGTTGCAAAATCGTATAGGAACCTTGATCTGTGAAAAAACTGGTGCCTCTCAAACCCGCCCGAAGCTGTAGATTTGGATTGACTGTCCATTCATTCTGCAGATAGCCTGAGAGTTCATTGGCGGCAATTTTCTGAAAAGGAGAGAACGACTGATCAGGCTGCATATGGGCAGATCGATTGGAAAAAATGGGCTGAGGTGAATATAGATGATGGGTAAAACTGACACCCATCGACAGATGATGTGCCCTGGCCGGATAGTGATCCAGACCAAGGCTTATCCTTACATCCTGAATCCGTGAATCTGAAAAGAAATTGGTGAAATCAGAATCGGCGGTATCCCGATTGAACACAAAGAGGTCATTGCTCAGCGATTCCCGGAAACGGTAGCGATAACTTGAGTAATGCGCATTGGCGTGCAGAAACCACTTTGGTCCGATGATGTGATTGAGACGGAGCGCAAAAAGTTGATTGCCCCATTTGAGGAAATTGAAGATGTCAGGTTCTGACAAGTCAGATTGGGTACTGCCGTAAAAAAACTGATCGAGTTTCAGACGATCATCGCCGAGATAAGCACTGGCAAATAATTGAGTTGAGGGGGAAAACTGATGATTGAATCGGAGCGCATAGTCCTGAAAACGATAGCGCGCCTGAAAATGGATGATGTCAGATTGAAACAAGTGCTTTTGGATCGGTTGAAACAATTCCAGCAAAGTGCGTCGCATCGACAAGTGAAAAGATGATTTTCCCTTCAGAAGTGGACCTTCAACGCTTAGTGTACCTGAAAGGAGCCTCAGGGAAAGTTCCCCATGAAAGCCGTCTTTTCGTCCTTCCTTCATCTTTACGTCAATGACTGAAGACAAACGCCCGCCATAGTTGGCTGGAAAAGCGCCTTTGATGAGTGTGGTTTTCTGGATGGCACTTTCATGGAAAATGGAAAACAGGCCGAGTGAGTGAGACGGATTGTAGACCGGAATTCCATCCAGCAGAACCAGATTCTGATCTGCACTTCCACCGCGTACGACCAGACCGCTGATGCCTTCATTCATGGATTGGACGCCGGGGAGCATCTGCAATTGATTGATGACATCTTTTTGCCCCAAAAGAGCCGGAAGCGCATCTTGCTGTCCTGAATGAAGACTTTGCTGGCCATGATCAGCTAAAGAGGTGGCTTGTTCTTCTGCGGTCAGTTCTACCTGCTCAAGAATGAAATCAGAGACAAGCTCTATCGGGGTAAACTGATCTTTAGCCAGGGTGAGGATCAACCATTTTTCAGTATGTCCCAAATAGGAAAACCGGATATGATATTTTCCGGGCGGAAGACTGATACTGAAAAACCCATGCTCATTGCTGTAAATTCCGCTGTTCAGTTCCCGTACCCAGATGGTGGCATTTCCCAAGGCTTCCTCACTGTCTTTTTCTCTAATCGTCCCACTAAGCGTCAACTGCTGCGCTTGCCGCGCGGGAATCAACAGGATTTTCCCACGTTTAGGCCTGATCCTGACGGCCTGGTTTTGCAGGATGATCCGCAAATAATCTCCCACAGTTTGCTCGTCCCCTTTTAACAACACTTTTACCGCCAGATCCAATTTCTCAGGTCGATAGGTAAGGGTAATCCCTGAAGTCTGACG
>JBCBZF010000809.1:0-3437 GCA_039815525.1 Bacteroidota bacterium
ACAGGGGTATCCGGATTCAGGGCCAAACCGGTTTGCATCCCCAGAGATTTGATCGCTCTCAAGCTGCGGTCCGGATGCCGGCTGGCTTCTAAGTGGATCGTTAAAATATCAGCGCCAGCAGCACGAAAAGCTTCGAAATACTGCTCTGGCTCGATGATCATTAAGTGAACGTCTAATGGCTTCTTCGCAATTTTCTGAACGGCTTGAATGATTGGTAGGCCAAAGGAAATATTGGGGACAAATCGACCATCCATCACATCACAGTGAATCCAATCAGCCTCCGATTCATTGACCATTTGAATTTCTTCACCCAGATGGGTGAAATCGGAGGCAAGGATCGAGGGAGCAATTTTGTGAGCAACACTCATGACCAATACATTTTTCGGATGGAAGGATGAAGGATGTAGCTAATCGCCAGTAAGCATAAAAACACAAACGAAAGATTGGTGACCATAGATTCGACCACCAGATTACCGGAGGTCCCCACGTAACCTGCAGAGGATAGCAGAGCAGAACCTTGATAAATCTGATAGGCCAGGAAGGAAAAGAATGCAGTTAGGGTACTTAGTACCAACAAGGTGATGGCCCAGCCGAAGGCAGTGAACAGACGCAGACTAAAACCGAGCGCCAGCATTGCTAGCGGCATATTGATTGCGGTTAAGTCACTCAATTCCTGCCGCACGTTTTCCCAATTACCAAACAGGGGGACGAGGTTGATGCGGCAATATCCCCATTCAACAATTCGGCAGGAAAGGCCCAGGACCAATCCAGTCAGGCCAAGTGCCACCAAGCATGCAGCCGAAAAAGAGAGAAAGAAGCGATCAGATCCGAGCCAGTTTTTCAACGATAATGTCATTCAAGTGCAAAATACAGATTATTCTCTTTTCACTTCCCAGCTTTCTTACGTTTAAAGCCTACGATGATTTTTTCACTGTGAATCTGCTCCAATACCTGATTGAGATTGTCCAGAACTGAATCCACTTTTTGGACGAAGGCAGGATCATTCAGCATACGGCCAACCATGGCTTCATCATTCTGAAATGATGAAAGCAAAAGATCTACTTTTACCAAACTGCGATCAAGCCCCTCTAGGCTTTTTCCTGCTTGCTGAAGCAGGTTTTCCGCTTCCGGAAGGCTTTCCGCTTCTAATCTTCGGCCGGTTGTCAGGAGCAAACTCATTAGGCTATCGGTCTGGGCGAACAGTTTTTCACTTTGCTGCAAGCGTCCATCAAACTGCCCCACCAAATTGGCTTGTTCTGCTTTGGCCAGCATACGATCTACCCTGGCCATGCTACTGGACGCACCTGCCACCATTTGCGCGACTTTGTCAGCCTCCAAACTATGAATCAGGGCGCGTAAGTTTTTCCCTAAGCTATCAAATCCCACCAGTAATTGCGTCAATTGATCGGGATTGACCAGATCAAACATTTGCCCGAAGCGTGAAAATGAAGTGGAAAAATCCAGCGAAGCTTTTCCGGGAATAATGCGCCCATTTGGCAAAGGAACTACACCAGCACCTGGGGACAATGACAGCTGTTTGCCTCCCATCAACTCCTTGATTTGTATTTCGCCTCTGGCTCCCTCATACAGGCGGATATTTTTGTCCAGTGCAATCTCGACTGAAACCGATTTCGCCTGTGGGTTAATCTGCACGACTCTCCCGGAAGGATAGCCCCTGACAACTACGGGGTCCCCAATCAATAAACCATTAACATTGTCAAAGGATAGCTCCCAATTTTGTTCATCTGGTGCAAACCAATGAAATCGTCCTGCCCACGCAATGGTCAAGTACACCAGCAAGATTGCCAGTAATAAGGTCAAACCGACTTTTTGTTCCTTTCGCATAGACAGACAAACTATTCAGAGCGCGCCAGAGTTTATATATGATCGGGAAAAATCATTCATCCATGAGCACATCCGTCTCGATGAAGCCAATCCCCAGACTTTCCAATTCGTCCAAAATGGGGCGATAAATTTGAGGATGAACCGGGATCATGACACCTCGTCGATCAATCTCTCCGGTTAAAATCAGGCGTGCACCAATGGCAGCGGGTAAACCTACCGTCCGGCTAATTGCTGTGTGAACAGGATCCAGACCTTTGCTGACCAATGAAGAGATCCGGCGGTATGTCTTTCCATCTTTTTCGTAATCAAAATGGTCTACCATCACCAGCATGTCAGTGTCCTCTTCCCGAAAGACCAATTTGTCCATCAAGACATCCAATAAGATCTCAGCCGGACTCCCCGCTTCTCTGGTAATTGGACGATCTGAGAGCAAGCCGATCCATTCCAGCGTCTTTATGACCGACTCATCCTCTTTCAGGCTAAGAAAGGTGGCCAGTCGTTCTTTTACTGGCAAATGGTCTGCAGGCGGCAAATAAGAAGCCAACCACTCTGCATAGGTCAAAGATGCACTGTCAGTGATTTGATAGGAAGGATCGGTCAGGCCAATCTGAACCAGAGCCTGCCAAACCTCACAGAAACCGGGATTGCGAAGCGTCGCACGATACATGGTTGGTACATCCTCCAAACCGTATCGCTTCCGATAAGAAAGAGAATCCCGATTGGCATAAGACTCGAATGTTCCTTCATCAGGTACCTCAATCAGATCAGTGGTATGAAACAGTCGCTGGTATGGGATATAACGCAGTCGTCCCTTTTCGATGTAGCGTGCCGTCCCTCTTCCCGCCACAATTAAATTCATGGGGCTCCAGGTGAATTTATAGCCAAGGGGATTGTCGTTGCTTTCTGGCGCGATCAGTGCACCGCAGTAGGAACGAAACGCATGTAATTGTCCACCTTGTGCACGAATGTCATCAATGGCGCGCATCGCACTCATGTGATCAATTCCAGGGTCAGCCCCTAATTCACACAGGAAGGTTAGCCCTTTGGCCGCCACCGCATTCTGCATGGCTTCCAATTCTGGGGTTAGGTAAGATGCCGTTACCAGATGCTTCCCCAATTCGAGGCAGTCTTCAGCGACTTTCTGATGGAGGTGAGCAGGGAGAAAAGAGACAACCAAATCAGCTTGAAGAATCCGTTCCTTTCTCCGTTCAGGATTCATGGCATCAAATGAAGCGACTTCAGCCCTTGGATGGCTTTTTACCTTGCTCCGGGCAAGTTGCTCATCCTGGTCTACGACCGTGAGTTGCCAATTTTCTTTCTCAGCATGTTTGAGCAGGTACGCAATCAGGTCGCTGGCCGAACGTCCGGCACCAATGACCAGAATTCGTTTCATATCTTCGGGGGTTCCTTTTGTATGCTCCGGTTGATGTGTTCAACCGGTCAAGCGCGCAAATTAGGGAGCCAGCGAGGGAAAATCCAAGCGAAATTTCGCTTAAGGCTGCCAGGGGATCTCAGGGCTGTTGGTTTTTGCACTAAAAGTACGCCCCAGGACGAATAGCCAATCTGAAAGACGGTTAAGGAATTTAAGGATA
>JBCBZF010000565.1:0-4806 GCA_039815525.1 Bacteroidota bacterium
CATGGAAGCGATTCTCTATCACCGTTATGGCAGTCCGGAAGTACTCATTTATGGAACCCTCTCCAAGCCACTTCCTGATCCCAATCAAGTCCTGATACGTATTCACGCCGCCGCCCTCAATCCTATCGATCTGGAAGTACGCAGTGGAAAATTCAGGCCCATGACTGGCTGGCGCTTTCCCAAGATCCCTTCGGTAGATTTTGCCGGCGTCATCGAAGCGGTAGGAAAAAAGGTCTCAGGCTTTCAGATAGGTGATGAAGTGTATGGGATGAACCCCTCTCAGAAAGGCGGGGCCGTGGCCCAGTACATTGCCATAGCGCCCAATCAAATCGCCCATAAACCGCAGAATCTAAGCTTTGAAGAAGCGGCTTCAGTTCCTCTGGCTGCCCAAACTTCCTTGCAGGCCATTGTTGACCTGGGGAAATTGAAAGCAGGACAAAAGATTCTCATCAATGGTGCATCTGGTGGTGTCGGCGTCTTTGCCATTCAGATTGCCAACATACTGGGCGCACATACAACTGCAATCTGTAGTCATCGCAATGTCGATCTGGTCAAAAGCCTTGGCGCGGATGAGGTCGTCGATTATACCAAAACCAAACCAGTAGACATTCAGGATCGCTTCGATTTCTTTTATGATGTCTATGGCAACTATCCGCTGGGACGCTGTCAACACCTGCTGAATCCAAAAGGGGTTCACGTATCAACCATTCCTCGTCCTGCCACCTTTATCAGACAAGCCTTCAATCCATTTTTTGCCCGTCAAACCAGTGTGGTAGTCGTTCGTTCCCGTACCCGACAATTGGATCAGTTGCGAGCATGGATAGAAGCAGGAAAGCTAAAGGCTGTGATCGATCAGGTCTTTGCCATGGAAGATGCTGTCAAAGCCTATGAATATCTGGCCAGTCGTCGGGCGAAGGGAAAGGTGGTCATCCGTATCAACTGAATGACATTTTCTCTTCATTTCAAAACAGCCGTTGGGATTCTGATGTATCTTATGGGAAGGATTTTTCGTCTCAATAGAAGATGATCGTCCCATTTTAGCCTCAAAAATATGCTTTCCTCCCCCCCTATTCTCCCCGCCAGTCCCGGAATTCGGTATTTCCTTCCACTGCTCTACATTGCCTGGTCCGACGAAGTGTTGACACCGACGGAGGTAGAACTATTAGATGATCTCATCCAACAACAAGATTGGTTGGCCAAAGAAGAAAAAGAAGTCTTACATGGCTGGCTCGATCCGCAGAACGCGCCTAGCCCAGCTACTTTACAGGAATGGCTACGCATGATCCGGCAGTCAAGGGAAAAACTCCCCGGAGACCATTGTTCCCTGCTGGAATTGTGTAACCAGGTTGCAGACATCGGCAGTGAAGACGATACAGATCGATTCAAAAATCCTTCGGCTGCACATGCCATTCGGCAGATTGAAGCGGTTTTGGGTATTGGTTGCGATGAAGCAGTACGCGATATCATGGCGGCCGGACATTTGCCTCCGGTTATTAAGCCAAGTGAATCAGTCGCCCCATTCTCTATCCAGCATTTGCAAAATGTGCTGGACGGAGATCATGCAGACTTAAAAAACCAGGTTCGCAACCTTTTGTCTGATCCGGTTTTCTCATACGAGCGCATCAGTCCGGTCAAAGAAGAATATCGGGAAGTGGTCCTGGAATGGCTGCAACATCTGGCCGATCGTGGCTATGGTGCACTTTCTTATCCTGAAAGTGTAGGTGGCAAAGACAATATGGGGGAATACATTGCTGTCTTTGAAATTCTCGGACATTATGACCTCAGCCTGTTGGTCAAATTTGGGGTCCAGTTTGGCCTCTTTGGTGGTAGCATACTCGGGTTGGGGACAGAAAGACATCATCAGGCATATCTACCCGGTGCCGGTTCGCTGGCCATACCCGGTTGTTTTGCCATGACAGAATCCCTGCATGGGTCCAATGTCCGCGACCTGGAAACCACTGCTACTTTTGATCCTTCCACTGACGAATTCATCATTCATACGCCCTCCGACCGGGCGTTCAAAGAATACATCGGCAATGCCGCAGCCCATGCCCGTCTCGCGACGGTCTTCGCCCAATTGGAAACCAATGGCGAGCAACATGGTGTCCATGCTTTTGTGGTGCCGATTCGGGATGCTAAGGGACAGGCCATGCCTGGAGTCCGTATCGGAGACAGTGGCCAGAAGTTGGGACTCAATGGCGTAGACAATGGTCGATTGTGGTTTGAGCAAGTACGCATTCCCCGCGAAAACCTGCTGGACCGCTTTGCGCAGGTGGCGGCAGATGGCAGTTATCATAGCCCGATCGCCAGCGCCGGAAAACGTTTTTTCACCATGCTTGGTACGCTGGTAGGTGGACGTGTTTGTGTGCCCCTCGGCGGCCTCAGCGCTGCAAAAAACGGCATCACCACCGCCATTCGTTATGGCAACATCCGGCGACAGTTTGGCCCCACTGGTGAAGCAGAGGTGCAAATTCTGGACTACCCCACGCATCAGCGACGGCTGCTACCTTTACTGGCCAAAATCTATGCCCTGCACTTTGCGCATCGGTATATGGTTGATCGCTTTCTGACCAAAGGCAAAGGCGATGAACGGGAAATCGAGGCCCTGGCAGCAGGATTGAAAGCAGTCAGCACCTGGCATACCACGAAGGTTCTTCAGGAGTGCCGTGAGGCCTGCGGCGGCAACGGCTATCTGGCCGTCAACCGCCTGGCCGATATGAAAGCGGACACTGAGATTTTCACCACCTTTGAAGGAGACAATACAGTTTTGCTGCAATTGGTGGCTAAAGGACGTCTCTCAGAGTTCAAACGCGAATTTTCGTCCATGAAATTCTGGGGCATGGTCAATTTTGTTGGCAATCGAATCGGAACTGAAATCCGCAGCCGCAATCCATTTGCGACCCGGGCCGCCAGTGAAGAACATTTGCGCGACAGTCAGTTTCATCTGCATGCGTTTACCTATCGGGAAGAAGATATGGTCCGTTCAGCCGCCCGCCGCTTCAAACACCGTTTGGATCAGGGAATGGATTCCTACCAGGCCATGATGGAAGTACAAACACATCTGGTGGAAATGGCGGAGGCCTATATCGACCGTGTCATTTTGGAACAATTCATCTCCGCTGTCGAGCACGAACGAGATGAAAGCACACAGAAAGTCCTGAAACAACTGTGTGATCTTTACGCACTTTCAGCAATGGAAGCCAACAAAGGATGGTATCTGGAACAAGGCTTCTTTGAAGCGGCCAAGAGTCTGGCCATCCGCAAGCAAGTGGATCAACTTTGTGCAGAACTCCGACCCGTTGCCGGTCATCTGGTGGATGCCTTTGGTATTCCGGATCATTTACTGGGCGCGCCCATCGCCCGCTAAGACAAGAACATGGAGGCTTTTCAACATGCCATTCGCTCAATGATTGATATTTCTGATGAGGAGATGCAGGCGTTTCTGTCTGCCTGTTTCGTGAAGCAGTTTGATAAAAAAGAGATTCTTAGTCAGCCCGACAAGATTCCCAATGAAGTCTTTTTCATTGCTTCCGGGCTGGTACGCGTAGCGGTCACCGATTTAAATGGAAAGGAACATACAGTTCATTTCGCCCTCGAAAATCAATTCATCGCTGACTATTCCTGTTTTATGCAAAAGGAAGTCTCCATGTATACCTTGTCGGCGCTCGAAACGACGGAAACGGTGGTCATGCCTCGCTCAGCGATTGAATGGGGCTACCAAAATCTTCAACAAGGCGACAAGATGGGGCGGTTGATCGCAGAGTTTTATTTTGTCTATCAGGATAATCGCATCAAAAACCAATACATCCGTAGCCCCAAAGAACGCTACGACAACATCACGGACATTTTCCCTGACATCCACAACCGGGTTCCACAGCATATGATCGCCTCCTATCTTGGCATTACCCCCATCCATCTGAGTCGTTTGAAGAAGGAGAATGTGAAAGTCTAAACAAATGTTATCGTTTTCTACCCTCCAGCAGGACGAACTTTGAGGAAAAGAAAACGAGTATGTATTTATCATCCAACCAACAACAACGCCTCCGGGAAAATTATGGTTCATGGGCATTGGTCAGTGGGGCCTCTTCCGGGATTGGTCGGGAAATCGCACATGAGTTGGCAGCAGCAGGATTCAATCTTGTTCTCAATGCCAGAAGCGAAAAGCTTTTACGCGAAAGCGCTGAGGAGATTCAACAACAATTCGGTACCGCAGTCCAATTCATCCCGGCTGATCTGGCAACTGATGAAGGGATTGAGCAACTGATCAGTAAAAGCAGACAATATGACATTGGCTTGTTGGTGGCTTCAGCAGGCTTTGGCACCTCCGGTTCGTTCCTGCATACGTCCATTCACGCAGAACGCAATATGATCCGGGTCAATTGTGAAGGATTGCTGAGCCTGACCCATCATTTTGCACAATCATTTTCCAGACAAAAGCGGGGCGGGATCATTCTGATGAGTTCTTTGGTCGCTTTTCAAGGTGTGCCATTTGCCGCCAATTATGCCGCCACCAAAGCCTATGTACAATCACTGGCTGAAGGACTTTCGATTGAATTAAAGGAGTATGGCATCGATGTCCTGGCAGCTGCCCCTGGTCCGGTTGACAGCGGTTTTGGCAAACGCGCCAATATGCAAATGGATATGTCATTGCGGCCAGATCAAGTCGCTGGGCCGATTCTGGCAGCTTTGGGTAAAAAGCAAACCGTTCTACCTGGCAAGCTGACCAAGTTTCTGATCTACGAGGATGAGCAGGTCTACGAGATCGTCTCCGAGCCGGACGAAGTGCTGGATGCGGAGGCCGGGGAG
>JBCBZF010001187.1:0-2047 GCA_039815525.1 Bacteroidota bacterium
ATTTCCTTGCACAATGCACGGAAAGGTGGGTCGCTCACATCCTCCATGGGTGCGAGCATCAGAGGACGGTCTCCTACCGGAATGCCTGCAATTTCAACCATTTCGATTCGTCTTTCCTGGCAGATGGCAATGCCTTCTTATGATAAAGACAAGCACCATGCCTGTTTTCCACACACTTATGGGAAAAAATCCCTTATTTAGTGTGCATTTCCTTCAATCTTGCATCGGGCTCTGTCAACAGTAAACGATTGAGAGGGAAAAGAATTGAGAAAACTGTTGACAAAAGCTGTTGCAAAGGTACAAATTCATTCAATAAGCAGAATGGGGAATTTCCTCGAAGCACTACGCGAACGTACGCAAAGTTCAATCGGATTCAGCTTGATTCTGGGTATCCTGTTGTTCTTCCTGGGCCAAATGCTCATCGTTCTCCTGGTAGAACCGATCCGTATGGGCTTTGGTTTTACCTATGATGATATCAACCGGATGTTTGCAGAGGGTTTGCTGCAAAATGATACGGAAAAGTATTTCTTCCGCATCATTCAGGGCTGCAATCAGTTTGCGGTCTGGGGATTTGCTGGTCTGGCCATGGCCTGGCTGTTGGGAAAACCACGTGAGACGCTTGCCTTGAAGATGCCGAAGATCAGGAGCACTCTGTTGATTGCGCCTTTGGTGCTGATGGCTTCTACGCCTCTGATTCAATTTCTCAACTTCGATGCAGAAAGCTTTCGCCTGCCGGAGTTTCTGGCTGGTTTGGAAGCCTCGATGAAAGAAAGGGAAATGGTCAGTCAACTGGCGCTGAGCAGCCTGTTTGTCGAACCTGGTGTCCTGGGCTTATTGGTCAATCTGCTGGTGTTTGCAGTGGCGCCTGCCATTTGTGAAGAACTATTCTTCCGAGGCTTTTTTCAACGGCAGCTCAGCCGACAAATGCCAGCCCACACTGCGGTGTGGTTGAGTGCACTTTTGTTCAGCATCATCCATATGCAGTTTTATGGATTGTTTACGCGTTTGGTATTGGGGGCCATGCTGGGGTATTTTCTTTTGTACAGCCGGAGCCTGTTTCCCAGCATCCTGGCACATTTTTGTTTCAATGCTTTGCCCATCCTATTGGCTTTCTGGTTGCCGGAAACGGTGGAAGCTGAATATGCTTTTTCGCCTACCTGGGTATTATTATCAGCTGCCTTGACGGGAGCATTGTTTTTCCTTTTTCAAAACGTCTCCACTTCGAGCCCACGCATCCATGAATAGCAATTTGATTAATCGTATCCTGACCGCCCTGGTGGCTGGTTCAGCGAGTATTGCCGCCATCGTCCTGACACCATATGGGATCTGGTTTTTTTGTTTTCTGGTTTCTATGCTGGGATTGTGGGAGTTTTTGAGTGTGTGCGGTATCCAGGAGAAAAAGTATCGCTTCTTATTGATGGGGTGGGGGTTAGGAATCTGGCTGATGGCGCTGAGTGAGATCATCAGTCCCGGTAAGGGGGGAGCTTTGTTCATCCCTTGGTCATTGGGATTGCTACCGATGTTGTTGCTGGTTTTATTGTTCAACCCTCAGGAAACATCCCCCGTCCCACAGATCGGGATCATGGTATTGGGAGTCGTCTATCCATTTCTGCCGCTATTTTTACTGTTTCAGATTGCGGTGCTGAATGGCGTTGCTCAATATGATTTTTGGTTACCATTGGGCATCCTGCTCATGACCTGGGTGCTGGACAGCGGCGCCTACTTCGTGGGGCGTTGGTTGGGGAAAAGACCTTTGTTCCCACGTATCAGTCCGAAGAAAACCTGGGAAGGCTCCATTGGGGGTGCTGTCTTTTGTTTAATTCTGGCAGGTGTGTTTCAATACTTTCTGTCTCCAGTGCTCTACAATTGGCTGATAATTGGCGGCATCATTGCGATTTTTAGTCAGATGGGAGATCTGGTCGAATCCATGTTCAAACGCAGCATGAATATCAAGGATTCGGGGAGCATTTTACCCGGACATGGTGGGATGTTGGACCGATTTGATGGGGTCTATCTCTCCGCCCCATTGATATTTTTATATTTTTCC
>JBCBZF010000362.1:0-6373 GCA_039815525.1 Bacteroidota bacterium
ACTGCAGGAGGTTCAGACCCATCCAATCAAACTGTCGATGGGCCTGGCGATGATGGAAATTGTGTTTGATACGGTGAAGGAAGAGGAAGAAAATGCGCCTTTGTATCAGTTTATCAAAAACAGCATTCTCTTTCTGGATCAATCTCCCCGCAAGCAGGTCAATATTTTTATCTACTTCATTTTGCACCTGACCCGCTATCTTGGTTTCCTTCCCAATGATGAAAGCGAAGCGGCCCAGAAAGTTGACTTTGACATTCGGCGGGGCACCATCCGGGCCAGCCAACACAATGATGCCACCGCGCATTTACTGCGCCGCTTTCTCCATACCGATCTCGAAAATTGTCAGGAAATCACTTTTGACCAGACCAATAAACGTTTCCTGATCAAAACCATTTTTGACTATTATCAGGAGCACATCCAGGGTTTTCGTTATCCGCAAACGCTGAAAGTGTTTAGTGAGGTATTTGAATAAAAGTACTGTCAGAATTGGAATGGCACTTCCTGTAAAAAGATAACAAACGGAATAGCAGCATCCTGCCTATTTCCCCAATCCATGATCATCCAGTCGTCGCCAGAGTAGATGAATGTGATTGCTGTAGTTTTCGTATTCAATCACATCGGTTCCATTGTCGATCCGGTAATAATGGGGCTGATTGGCTTCTTTTCCTTCTACATAAAAGAAGCGTGTTTTATCCGTCAATATCTCTGCCGTAGTGGGCACCGCGTCGATCCAGAAAGTGGCGCGATATTCGTCGATCAGTTGGTGGAAAATTTTGTTTTTGTGCATCAGTCAGGGCGGAGTAGAGAATGCCTTCCTGCGGCATGTCTGTCAGATTTTGAAAATCTTCTCCCAGCGGATGATTGGGCTTAGGGCCTTCTGAGTAGGCTTTTTCGAGCTGATTCGCAGAAAGCGAATGCAGTAGTTTTCGTCCCAATTCTTCTTCTTCATACAACAAAACCATCCCATCCCGCTCTCCATCACCATTGGTTACAGCCGGATTGGTGGCCAGGATCATCGGCGTAAAAGCCAGTAATTCATTTCCCTTCAACATAATATTGATCGACAAATGATGACCCTCCAGTTTCCAACCCCATTCTGAATCCTCCCCCAACTCTCCAAAAAACAGCAACCAGTATTCATTCTTACCCAACTCTGGTTCATTCTTTTTCTGAATGTCTTCATTAAACATGATGGCAGTGATTTTGAGATAACCGGTGGAAGGGAAAAAAGCGCGCAGCATACGATGGAAAAAGAGTTTTTGCTCTTCATTCATCTGCGACAATTTCAGTCCCGGCCGATCTCCTGGCAGGCGACTCCATGTGAATCGATTGGAATCATTCAGGGCCAGAAAGCAGGTCTGCTGGCGAAGTGGAGAAACACTGTATTGAAAATCCAGTGCACTTTTGAGATAAGTATGCTGGGGAGTTTGGGCAAACGTACAGCTGACAAACAAGCTCAGGCTCACAACAGACAGCAACAATTTCATGATCAAATCGGATTAGAGAATGGGCAAGCTGATCCCAATTCTAATATTATACAAATGAAAAAGAAACAGTCGACTGATACCGGCCTCGCAAGTCGGATCACAACCAAGCGGACTGGTTTCGGGATTGACCCGCCAGAGTGGATAGGCCATTTCCGCCCCAAAATCAATCAGGACATTGTTGAATAAAACGGTCGTCTTGCCCAAACCAATCCGGAAATCTGTTATGCCCTGGCGAAATTGTTCATCCAGAATATTAAAATTTTGGTCAATACCGGTGCCGATCAGTTGGTGCTGGCTCACTTCCAGTTGCAGCCAGTTGCCAACTGGTGCAATGGCGCCTTTACCTGAAAAATATTTACGAAACATAAAGCCGACGCTATAGGCATCAATCAGGGTATTGATGGGATTGGATGAAAATTGCAAAACGCCAGCGCGGTAAAATGAGCCCGTCACCCCAATGGTATTGGTCCGGTCAAGCACCAGCAAAGCTTCCAGACCATTGATATGGTTCATGCCCCGTTTGCCAGTTCGCACAAATCGATAGGAAGCAAAATCACCACTGATATTCAGGGCAGGCAAAAAGCGATGATTGTATCCGATCACCAATTTCTTCCCGGCAAACCCCTGCCCCGATACATCCGGCAACAAAACACCCAGGACCAGCAGGCACAACATATATCGTTTGATCATTTTTTCTTTTTGCTTTTGATTTGAAAAAGGGTGTAGTGAATGTTGGTCTGCAAAATGCCTTTACTGGCTTTCATGGGCATTTCGTTGTACAAAGTTGCCATTCTTTCATTGCGGTCCACATCAAAAATCTGGGTAAAAACCAGGCTTTCTTCATTCGGCGTAACGGCATCTTTGATGGCATAAGGAATACTCGGTGGAAGGAAGATGCTGTAAAAAAGTGTGATGGCATTGTTGACGAAAAAATTGGGATCCCGATTGGAGATGGCGCCCATGTGGGCAAAGTATGGGGTGCCGTACTTTTCTCTCAGCTTCAGAATTTTATCATAATTGCTGTTGACCATCTCCACCTCATCATGGTTGAGTGTTTCCTGATACCAATCATTGACCACAGCAATGTCATTGAATACCTCTGCTCCATTGCGCGATTGCAGTGATTTGCTATCCAGGATCTCAACGTCCAGATCCAGTTTTTGGGCGGAGGATTTGATATAGGAGTGGAAATCGCTTTGGGATTTTTCGGAAGCAATCCATTGTAGGGGATTTTTCTTCCGGGAATCAATACGAATATAGAGCGGATCGAAAATGACCACTTTATCAATGCCAAGACGATAGCCTCGTTTGCGAATCCCTTTTTCGAAGGCTCTGATTTTCTTACGTCCTTCCCTTGAATTGGAAAAGCGATCCCAGTCCTGCTCATCGGTTCTGGCTTTACGGGCCTTTTCATAGAGTGCAACAAAGTCTTTTTCCTGCATCATTTTCCCCAATACTGCCTGTTGAACCGGACGTTCATCAGAGATTTCTGTGAAATCCGGAAATAGATTCAATAAATCTCCAATCAGATCCTGGCAGCTCATCTGCAGATATTCATTCTTCGAATCGGCTTTTAAAGCTGACCAACTCTGGCTCAGGGCCAGGGTCAGAATTTCGCGCCCTTTCAACGAACGCAACTCCTTGATAAAATCACGTTGAGAAGGTGATTCCTCATCGTATTGAAGAACAACAGGAAAATAGCCACCATGATATCGATATTGGGAATAGCCATACAAAGCTTTGATCATTTGCTGGTTGAGCCATTCAGAATCGGGGTTTTCTAACTGAAGATTCAAAATTTGAATCATTGCGTCAAAGTAAGCGCGACTTTTGACAAACATCTCCACCAATTCAAAGCGGGCTCTTTTTTGCGCCATGCTGAATTTTTCCTGAGACACCACGAATAATTGTCCATCTTTTTTCCTCTCTTTCTCAATCAGCTCTCTGATCAAAGCTTTGCGTTTCTCTGGATCAGGATGCGTTGAAAAGGTGTCATCATCTTCGGCTTCGGTCAGGTCTATTTCAATCTCGTCCATCTCGATCTTCTGCACAATCCGACCCTCACCTGCCTGCTCCTCTACTTTTGTATCAGTTGGCACAAACTCGTCCTCATTTTCCGAACCACTGTCAAAATCGGTCAAAAATCCACCTCCAGCGCCTTTTTTTGTATTTTTCTTTGAAGCTTCGTCAAGCTCTTTTTTCTCGATAAAATCATCTTTGTTGACATATTCATTGTTCCAAAATCTATCTTCATAGCCAAAGAGCGGCATATATGGATGTTCCATATCAGCCAGCAAATCGAAGATTTCCGGAAGATCTGAAATGCGATATTTTGTTTGTAAAAACATTTTGAGGCCCTCTGCATCAGCCTCTTTTTCATTCTCTTTCGAATAGTTGGAGCGGGCCACCATCTTATCGTAAGAAGAAGACTTCCGATATTCGCCCCGACCATAAGCAATATTCTGATTCTCTAAAAATAGATTCAGAACGTGTTGCTTGGTGTAGTGAGAAATTTCGTGGCAGAGAATAAAGGCCAATTGGGCTTCGGTTTCAAGACGGGCCAGCAGACCAAGGTGAACCAGAATGATGCCTTGTTGGGTGCTGTAAGCATTGGGGACTGGCGATTTGACCACATAAAAACGCAGCTTTTTCTGAAGTTGCGGCTGATTGCGAAGAATTTCTTCCCCAACCCGGTTGACGTAATCACTGATTGGATCATTGAAAATGACCCGCCCACTTAGCAAGAGATCATCAACAATAAAATTGGTTTCGAGATAAAAGCGGTCTCTGACTTTCTGATCAAAGCGTGAGCCGGTCCGATCGGATTGCCGTTGTTGCTTCTCGTATTTTTCAGTGGAAGAAACGGTGAATTCGGCTGGTATGTCCCCCTCACACCTCAGCAATTCATAAAGATCATAGTTTTGTGCAGATGCAGTGCCAAAGCATAACAGCAGGACGAGCCAAAAACATTTCACGGTTTTGTGCATAAAGATTTGAGGTAAGGTCACTAAAAGCTTTCCTCAATTTATCTATTTCCACGCAAAAGTCAGTTTGCCTTATTGCGCAAAAAAAAGCCCCTCCGCTGCTGACGAAGGGGTCCTCACACATTAACAATATCGTGCTGAAATTGAAATGACTTATCGACGGTCCCGGGCGTTGTTTTTCTTGTGCTGAATGTTGGCACTGGCGCGTTTCTGACGGGCGTTCAAAATCACCCGCTCTTTTTTGGTTACCACACCATCTGCTTTTGCACGCTTTTTACTGCGC
This sequence comes from Bacteroidota bacterium, assembly GCA_039815525.1. GTDB lineage: Bacteria > Bacteroidota > Bacteroidia > J057 > J057 > JBCAWW01. The sequence continues at coordinate 4,755 of JBCBZF010000362.1, forward strand.
TGGATGCTCCGTTGCTGACGTTGCAATTGCGCCACTTCACCACGGGTTAAGTCTCCGGATTTCACTCCCTGAGCAATTCGTTTCTGCTGGCGTATTTGTTTTTTGCTCACTTTTGGTGTAGCAGTTTGGGCACTGGCCGTAAAGGCGAATCCAACAAAAAGCAGGGAGAAAAGGAGGGCTTTGACTTTCATGACGTAAATAATTTCTGTGTTTGTAATTGCTTTGTACCCTTTAGATGCAAAAAGAGCAGATTGGTTTAATCTCAGTGTAATTTTTTTGAAAAAATTACACAAATACCCTCAAAATCAGTGGTTTGGGAGAAAGGAAAATTCCCAAACCACTGATTTTGAGGGTATGCCGAAAAGCGAAATGCTTTTATTTTCCCAAAGCATTTCACGTTCGGTATAACTGATTATAAATCATTTACACCTTATCTGCGGAGACAGCATACTTGCTGTCTCATATTCAGATTACATCAAATTGCGGGGTAATTTTTTCGGTTCAAACAAACAGGAATCTCATCCTGAACGACTGGTCTTTCAGCTGAGACCCTTCTGTCTATGGAGTTACAGAGCATAAGCCGTTAATCGACCGCCCTACTTTTTGGGAGAAATACCAATCACATTGGGCAAAGGCCAATATTCTGCATTGGCATCAGATTCATAAAATCCGGTTTCATAACTGCCGATGCCGCGCACCTCCGTTTGCCCGGATGCCAGATAGAAGGACGCTTCCGGTCCACCTTCCAGATACATGGCATTGTGCAAATCAATCGGCATCACCAATAGCATGTCGATCATGTCATGGACAGAATAAGGCGTTCGGCAAAAAATCATGAGCATTCGTCCGGATCTGTCGGCCCCCAAAACGGACATGCTCCAGTATTTTGCTTGCTGGCTCCAACGATTTTTTTGCTGACAATCGACCATACGGATGCACTGCACCAAAGATTGATATTCCTCCGTCAGACTTTTCCAGTCCTGACATTGTCGGTCGATGATTTGAAATGGAGGGAGAATTGTGTTTTTCGGATGAAAAGCGGCAATGCTGTTATCAGAAGAATATTGTCCATTGTTGATCTTGCCTTTCTGTTGCATGTAGCCAACATGGGTGACAAAATCAGTCTGATACATGCCGGCATTGATCACCGCAATCAGTTGGTGTTCTTTTGCCCAGGCGGGTGCAGTGAGGTTTTCATGCTGAAAATCCTGACTGCTCAAAACGTGAAAGTCAAAGTCTTTCGGATCAATGCGTAAAATGCTGATCCGGGAATCACCAATGTTACATAAAATACTGGCTTCGGCCTGCGTAAAGTCCAGGCCGGGCGCAAGTTGGTTCCAGTGGAGTGGGGTAACTTCTGGGTTGCGCCATTGTTTTCTGGGTGCGGGTTGGACAAACAGCAATGCTGTCAGTCCAAGAAAAATCCATTTCATTGTTGTCGAATTTGGAAGACGTTCGTTGGACAGTCAAACGATTCCAAAAGCAATGTCAGATTTCTGTTTCGTCCTGCTTTTCAGGAGAACGACTCAGGGTAAACAGGTTTGCACCGATGAGCAACACAATGATAAGAAGGAAAGCCATGCCAGACATAATCAAGGAGTTTATGGATCATGGATAAG
>JBCBZF010000771.1:0-3619 GCA_039815525.1 Bacteroidota bacterium
ATATGCGGTTCAGGTCATTCTGAATCGATACTATACCCTTTCTGATTTTGATCAGCTCCTGCTGTTCCCCAACTTCTACCACTTTCTCGAAAAACAATTTCTCTCCCCTTTCCACGTCAATCCCCTCAGCATTGATCAGTTGCGGGAACGGGTGCGCAATCGATTCCCACCGCTGCTGAAATTCGAACCCATTCGTCTCAGTCTGCTCCCAGAAAGTGTACAATTTCCAGCGATTTGTCAGGAATTTCTGAATCGCATTCTGGATAAATCTGTTGCCTATTGGGGGACGAATCATCCTGCACGCAAAGAGCTCGTTCGTCGTCTTGGTGAGGTTGAGAAAAGTTCTCCTGACCACCTCCATTCGTACATTCATCTTTCCCATGATGTGCAGAGTGCTTTGGAGGAAAGATTTGGTCCACAGGCAAGCACCAAAACCTATCAGGAAGTCTTTGCTGCCTTTACAGAAGTCTATGCCGGATTGGGTAGCCTGTTTCATTTGGTCCCATTGTTACCGCCCGCGATGTCAGGAGCTGAAGGGACCGACCCCTTACAAACGCTTAATCGGGCCTCCGTAGTTATTCACGGGTTTCAGCATTCTTTCAAGCACAACCAGATTGCCCATCAATTCGAAGTCTTGCAGAATCAGTTTCAGCAGAACGAGGAAGCACTGAAGACAAACAGACAGCAGCTTTTGATTCTCGAAGCCATCTTACAGCAAAGCGATGAGGCGATCATGGTGATGCAGGCAGAAGGGAAATTGGTCTGGGTAAATGAGGCTGCTGCCCGCTTGCTCACCTATACCGCCACCCAACTGACTCAACTCAGTTTAAGTGATTTGTTCCCAGCAATTGAAGAAAATGAAGAACACATCGATGATCTGTGGGAAGTCAATCGCAACATTGCCATCGGCAGGAAAATCCCAACCAAACTGATCAGTCAAACAGGTGAACGACTAGCAGTCTGGCTCCAGACCGATAAGTTGGTAGTGGAACAGCAACATTTCTTTCTCCTCCGAATCAGCGCCAAAGATCAATAGCGCCAACTACGCAGATCAGCTCCGGGTGGTGCTGTTTTCAGGATGCGTTCCGCACTGCGCGGGATAAACATCTGATGATATCGCAAGCGGGAAATCGCATTGGGCCGACTGTGATCACCATTCCAACAATGCTCTGCCCGATCACCATAATCAACCTCTCCCTCGTAGGCAGGCTCCGCTTTTTCCAGAAAATCCTCCGCCAGATACACGGCATTGTTGAGATAGTAATTGTCCATATCGCCGCAGTAGATGTGTACTTTGCCGCGTAGTTTGGGTCCAAGCGTCTTCCAATCCCTTTGCATGATATGGACCAAATCATAATTTTCTTTCCAGTAGGTCGCTACCTCGGGATTGATCTCACCAGTCTCTTTGTCCCAAATACGAGCGGGATACCCATCCGGTCCCTGTGGTGAATAAACCGCTTCCCAGATGTCCCACTGCTGTCCGCTGCGACTTTTGGTACCCAGGGCCAGTTCCCGCTGGTTGGAGTCAAAGAGCGTCGCATTGACCTGACCAAGGTAGTCCCGATGAGCTGGACGAAGGCTCTTGCGAAACGGGCCTTGCTCGAAATAGGCGTTTTGGTCTTCATATAAATTGACCAGACAGTAAGCCCGAAAATCAATCGGATCTGGACAAGCGGCGAAACATCCATTGTACTCATCCGGATATTTGACCTGTACAGCCAATGCTTCCCAGCCGCCAGTCGAGCCACCGTAAAGAAAACGTGCCCAGCCTTCTCCGATGCCGCGAAACTGTTCCTCAATGTGCGGAATCAATTCGTAGGTAATCGCATCTCCATAAGGTCCCAGATTGGCGGAATTGACAGCGTAGGAGTCGTCATAGTATGGGTTTGCATGCTGAATTTCTATGGCAAGAAAACGAGGAAAGTCAGGACCGGTCCATTCCTGGTAAAATTTGTAATCATATTCCTGGACGACCCGATTGTAGCCTTCCATCTGAAAGCGTTCGCTGTAAACCGGTTCCAGGTCCGGGTCTGGTGGGGTCGTCCGCCACCCACCAAAATCAGCGGGAAAGTGGCCATGCATGATGGCCAGTGGATAACGTGCATCAGGGTGTTCATCAAAACCTTCGGGCAGCAGTACGTGAGCACCAAGGAACATGGGACGCCCCCAGAATTCAGTGAGCAGCTTTGATTGAATGCGAATATGCTTGACGTACTTGCTGTCCTCAGCTGGCGTAATTGGTTCAATTTCTTTGGACAAAGAAAGATTGATGACCCGGCCGGAACGTGGATTGATGTCAATTTTGTGCACTTCACTGTACAAGTTTCCCGGTGCCCGATTCCACTGCTGTCCTTCTCCCCGATCCATGGGCAGTTTGACGGTATGGCCACTTTTGAGGGTAAAGGTTTCGTATTTATGCAAAAGTACCTGGACATAATAAGCACCGGGCGGCACATCCATCAGACTCCGAACCGGGTAGCCAAAAGCTTCCAGGTCGATGACTTTTTCCTCTCCCCCTTTCCAATCTTCCACGTCTATGCCAAAAACCTGTGCCGTTTTTTGATCATCCCGCACCTGGAAACGGGGCTCTGTCTCATTGTTTGCAGCCAACATCAACAACAATCGACCATCAAAAACAGAGTCCTGGTCAAAGCTGATCCGGAATTGCAGGGAGGCTTCTTTCGGTTGGCAGGCAGTCAGCCCGCAGAGAATCAAACAGGCAATGGCAAGTCGGTTCATCATTGTTTGGGTTGGTGTGAAAGGGAAGTTACAGATTTCCGCAGTATCTTTTCCATTGCCAATGATCTGTTCTTATGCCATCCGCTAAGATTTTTTTCTTCCTGCTGCTTGTCTCACTGTCTTGCCAGACGCAGCCGGAAACCCTCCCTGATCCACTGGACCCGATTCGGGCGATCAGTCCACAATTTTCTTTACTCATTGAAGACGCATATATCATTGATGGAAGTGGACAAGCAGGTTATTCAACCGATCTCCTCATCCGCTCAGATACGATTGCGTTCATTGGTGCTGTCGATACAAATGGGCTGATCATTTCCCGTATCATTCCAGCCAATGGCCGGGTTTTGAGTCCTGGTTTCATTGATCCACACAGTCATGGTGATCCCCTTCGTGAACAGGATTTTGCAAACTTCATCCATCAAGGTGTTACCAGCATCACATTGGGGCAAGATGGATTTAGCCCAAAGATTGAAGATTGGGAAAAATGGATGGACAGGATCGACACAAGAGGCATTCGCCCGAACCTGGCCATGATGATTGGCCATGGAAGCATGCGGGAAAGAAGTGGAGTCGGATTTATGGCCAGGCCGCGAGCAGAAGACTTCCTAAAGATGCAGAAGATGTTGGTAGAAGCACTACAAGCTGGCGCATTTGGCATGAGTACCGGACTAGAATATACGCCGGGTTTATACGCCGGAGAGCAGGAATTGGCGGCGCTGGCGAAAACGGTGGGACAGTTTGATGGGATCATCATGAGCCACATTCGCAATGAAGATGATGATCAGTTGTTTGTGTCTCTGCGGGAATTGATGCGGCAAGGGCAGCATTGCCGGGTACAAGTATCGCACATCAAGTCGGTTTATGGCAAAGGCAGGGCGCG
>JBCBZF010000380.1:0-6181 GCA_039815525.1 Bacteroidota bacterium
GGCAACTAAAGTTGTGGTTGCAGAACTCAAAAAGATGTCCAAAAGCATCGGCGATTCTAAAGAAATTGCGCAGGTAGCCACCATTTCTTCCAACAATGACACTGAAATTGGTCAATTCATTGCAGACGCAATGGAAAAAGTCGGAAAAGACGGTGTGATCACGGTTGAAGAGGCCAAAGGTCTTGAAACCTACCTGGAAGTGGTAGAAGGGATGCAGTTTGACCGCGGTTACCTGTCTCCATACTTCGTAACCAACCCAGACAACATGACGGTTGAACTGGACGATCCTTTCATCCTGCTGCACGACAAGAAAGTCTCTCAGATGAAAGACCTGCTGCCTGTTCTGGAGCAGACTGTTCAGACTGGTCGTCCGCTCTTGATCATCGCTGAAGATGTTGATGGTGAAGCACTGGCCACTCTGGTTGTGAACAAAATCCGTGGTTCTCTGAAAGTTGCTGCTGTGAAAGCACCTGGATTCGGAGACCGCCGCAAAGCGATGCTGGAAGACATTGCCATCCTGACTGGTGGTACGGTTATTTCTGAAGAGCGCGGATTCAAATTGGAAAACACCACTTTGGACATGCTGGGATCTGCCAAGAAAGTTGCCATCGACAAGGATAATACCACCATTGTTGACGGAAATGGTGAGCAGGATCTGATTCAGGCCCGCATCAATCAGATCAAAGGCCAGATTGAGACCACTACTTCTGATTACGATCGCGAGAAATTGCAGGAACGTCTGGCCAAATTGGCTGGCGGTGTTGCAGTACTCTACGTAGGTGCGGCTACTGAAGTAGAAATGAAAGAAAAGAAAGACCGCGTTGACGATGCATTGCACGCAACCAAGGCTGCGGTTGAAGAAGGCATCATCCCTGGTGGTGGTGTAGCACTGCTCCGCACTGTTGGCTCTATCTCTCAGGGACGCGGTGGCATCAATGACAACCTCCTCAAAGGAGACACTGGCATTGGTGTAGCCATCGTACGCCGTGCACTGGAAGAGCCTTTGCGTAAGATCGTAGAAAACGCTGGTTTGGAGTCAGGTGTGGTCCTGAACAAAGTTCTGGAAAATGACGACATCGACTTCGGTTTCAATGCCCGCAACGAAGAGTACGAAAACTTCTTCGCGACCGGTATCATTGATCCAACCAAAGTTACCCGTTCTGCACTGGAGAACGCAGCTTCTATCGCTGGTCTGTTGCTGACCACTGAAGCGGTCATCACTGATGAGCCTTCCGAAGAAGCTGATCACGGACATTCTCATGGCGGCGGCATGCCAGGTGGCATGGGCGGCATGATGTAATCTGTCCGAATGGAGAATTACGAAGGTCGCTCTGTCCAGGACGGAGCGGCCTTTTTTTGAGCGTCGAGGTGAGAGGAGCGGGGAGCGTACCTGAAGTTGGTAGTCGATGGTCGATGGGAAAAAATCACCTTGCGCCTCGCCCCTGTCCCCTCGCTCCTGTTTACATCTTTCGAAATATTTGTTACCTTATATTTCCCTGATGTGAACCCTTAACCCCTATAATCATGGTCAATTTTTTGGTGATCGCCGCAGTTCTGGGAGGAGTCGGTTATCTGGCATACCTTGGTATTCAACGCACCATGCGTGAAGACTCTGGGAAAAGCCGGAGCCAGCGACGTTCCAGACGTTAAGCATCGCCTAAATATCAGCTTATTCGCCTCGTCTACAACAACCCACATCTTAACGGATCTTTTCGTACCTTTGTGGGCTGGAAAATGATTGCGCACTTATGCCAGATGTACCGCCAACCAAGCAGCAGGAACGGATCGATGAAGTAAAGGACATCTTTGCCGCGTACCTCGACAGAAAAGGACAGCGTAAAACGCCTGAACGCTTTGCCATACTCGAAGAAATCTATAGTCGTTCTGATCACTTCGATGTAGAGTCCCTTTACATTCACATGAAAAACAAAAATTATCGGGTGAGCCGTGCCACGGTTTACAACACCCTTGATTTATTGGTAGAATGTGATTTGGTCAAGCGGCATCAATTTGGCACCTCGCAGGCCTTGTATGAAAAGTCCTATGGCTATAAGCAACACGACCACCTGATCTGTTCGGAATGCGGGAAGGTAATGGAGTTTTGTGATCCAAGGGTAGGGGAGATTGAGCGGATGGTAGCCGAACTGATGGACTTTGATGTCAGCCATCATTCCCTGACCATCCATGGCAAATGCCGCGATCCTCATTGTGAAGGGCGGCAAAACTGAGTTTTTTGAGACAAAGACCTAAGACCAAATGGAATTTTCCTTTAACAAACAATCAGACAACATCGGGATCTATCAACTGAAAGGGAATCTCATCGGCGAAACCGATGGTGTGCCGATTACCGAATCTTTCAGTGAGCAATTGGACGGCGGGACCAGGCAGTTTATCATTGATTTGAGTGAATTACAGCATATCAACAGCAGCGGTCTGGGCGTTTTGATCACCCTCCTGACCAAAGCCCGCAAAGTAGGTGGCGAAGTGATGCTTTCCAGTCCTTCCTCCTACATCAAAAACCTTCTCCTGATCACCAAACTCAACACCATCTTTACCATTCATGATACCACTGATGTGGCTGTCAACGAATTGGTCAAAGAATAAATAATTTCCTAAAAAATGGCCGTAGACGTACTACTGGGCTTACAATGGGGAGACGAAGGCAAAGGCAAAGTCGTGGATGTCTTCACCCCACACTACGATATTGTGGCGCGCTTTCAGGGTGGCCCCAACGCAGGACACACCATCGTTTTCAACGATACCAAATATGTTCTGCATCTCATTCCCTCCGGGATTTTCCATGACAACACTGAATGTCTGATCGGCAATGGTGTGGTCCTCGATCCGATCACAATGAAAAAAGAGATTGAAAATCTGGAAGCCTCCGGGAAAAAAATCCGCCATAAGCTGTTTATTTCCCAAAGGGCACACCTGATTCTGCCATCCCACAAATTGCTGGATGCGGCTTCTGAGCAGGCCAAGGGAGATCAGAAAATTGGTTCTACCCTGCGCGGCATTGGTCCGACTTATATGGACAAAACCGGACGAAACGGCCTGCGGGTTGGGGATGTAATTGATCCTGCGCATTTTGAGAAAGCCTACGGATTTCTGGTGCAAAAGCATCAGCGTATGCTGGATCACTATTACGAAGGCTTCGAATACGACCTGTCTGAGACAGAGCAGGATTTTCGGGAAGCAATTGAGTTTCTGCGTAGTCTGCAATTGATCAATTCAGAAGATTATCTTCACCAGGCAATCGCCGACCAAAAGGAGATTTTGGCTGAAGGTGCGCAAGGTACCCTGCTGGATGTAGAATTTGGTAGCTATCCTTTTGTGACCAGTTCCAATACCACCACTGCTGGCGCTTGTACTGGTTTGGGCGTTCCTCCCAAAGAGATTGGACGTGTTTTTGGCATCTTCAAGGCATACTGTACCCGTGTGGGCAGTGGACCATTTCCCAGCGAATTACACGGAGACGAAGGAGAATCGCTCCGCCAGGCTGGGAGTGAATTTGGGGCGACCACCGGGCGTCCCCGTCGATGTGGATGGATTGATCTGCCGCTAATGCGCTATGCCATTCGGCTCAATGGGGTGACGGATTTGATCATGACCAAGGCAGACGTTTTGTCAATTGTCGACAAGATCAAAGCCTGTGTGGGCTATCAGACCACCCAAGGTGTCGTCGACACCGTCCCATTCGAACTGGAAGGCTGCGAGCCAGTATATGAAGAATTGGCCGGCTGGCAGGATGATATCACCGGCATTCGCCGGAAAGAAGATTTACCACCAACCCTGGTCGCATATATTCAATATCTCGAAGATAAACTCGGTGTTCCGGTCTCATTCCTTTCGGTCGGTCCGGATCGCGAACAAATCATGGAGATGGCAGTACCCGTCTGAGGCAGGTCGCTGCATGAACCCCACAAAATATAAAGGCGCATTTCATTTGGAATGCGCCTTTTTTATGTTCTGTATAGCGAGTGTAGATCAATTTCCTTCGCAGGCTTCTACACAGGTCCCACTTTTGTCGATATAAAAGCTCCTGCCGGCTAATCTTACCCATGCTTTTCCCTTAAAAAATGGCCAGGCTTCATCAAAGGAAAGAGGAATGATTACCTCTCCTGTAAGATCAGCGAATCCATATTTACCATTTTTGCTGACCAGAAGGGTGCCCTCAGCTGCGGATTGTGCATGGTCATAATCCAGGGCCACGATGGTATCACCGCTGGTATTGATGAAGCCGAATTGATTGTTGGCTTTGACCATGGCCAATCCTTCCTGAAAAGACCAGACCCGATCGTATTGCAAGGGAATGACTGGCAGACCAGTAGAGTCAATAAAGCCATGCTTGCCATCCTGGCGGACCGCAGCACGTTTATTCTGGAAGTCTGAGGCTTTGTCATAAATCGGATTGACCAGGACCTGCCCTTTGAGGTTGAGAAAGCCATACTTCCCTTGCTGGACAAAGCGCCTGAATCCTTCCGCTTCCGGGAAAAAGCGTTCGAATACGCTGGTATCAACTGAAGAAAGTGAAGAGTCGGGTTGTGCGAGGCAAAATTGTCCCATCAGCAGAGCAAGGAAAAATGCGGTTGTACGAAGCCTTTGCATAGCGGCAATATACAGTTCGTCCTTTTGACTTAAAAGATGAGCACTGCTGCAAAAGCTTGTTTTCCGTATCCCTTTCCCCCAATTTTACCTTCCCAAAATCTCGAATATGAAAAAAATCTGGATCAGCCTCTTGATACTCATTCTCAGCCTCCCTGCCACTGCGCAAAGCCTCGTCAGGGTGATGCATTACAACTTATTGCAGTTTGGCAACTCTTGTGGTAATGTAGACATCAACGATAAATACGGCTGGCTATCAACCGTTCTCAACGATTATCAGCCGGATATTTTTACCGTCAACGAACTGAATCCCAACATCGCCTATTCCAATGGCATCCGGGAATTGAGTTTTAACTATACCACTGCAGTTGAATATGCTGCTTTTACCAATTTCGCGACTTCAGATATTGTCAACCAGTGTTTTTATAATCAGGATAAATTTGCCCTGGTTAGCACCGATACTGTTTTTCAGACCAATAATGGTCTGCGGGACATCAATGTCTACACCCTATACCACAAGCCGACACTTGATCCAGGTGTTGATACGACCTTTGTGTATTGTATCGTCTCCCACCTCAAAGCCGGTAGTAGTAGCAGCGATCAAAACCAACGTACCATTGCAGCGGGAGATATCATGCGGTGGATCCGGAACAATCCCCAGGCCGACAATTTGTTGGTGATGGGCGATTTCAATGTGAAATCGCACACTGAAGGTGCTTTTCAGGAGTTCATCAATCACAGTGATCCAGGCATTGCCCTGGATGATCCGCTTGGTCTTGAATCGGGCTGGGGAGCCGCTAGTCAATCAATCGTTTATACGCAATCAACCCGTTCCGGCTCAATTGGGGATTGTGGCGTAGCTGGTGGAGTGGACGATCGCTTTGACTTTATTCTGACTTCACAGGACATTTCTGAAGGGCTTAGCGGCGTTCGCTATGTAGAAAATAGTTACCTGGCCTATGGCAATGGTGGCAACAGCTTCAATACCGAACTACAGTGTGGCGGGAGTTCTCCGGTCTCCATCAACGTTTGTGCTGCACTCAAGCAAGTATCTGATCATCTTCCCGTCGTGATGGAGCTTGATTTTGGTCCGGCTACGTCGATCCGCCCTGGCATTTTGTCAGGCGTCGGATTAAGGTGGAATAAAAATGATGGCGCCTTGACAGTGAAAATCGAAGTAGAAGAAATCAACTCGCACCAGCTCAACCTGGAGGTACTTGATTTGATGGGGGCAAAAGTGGCGGCCAAACAATTGGACACAAGAACGCAAACCTTTGATCTTGACTTGCAACATCTGCCTTCAGCAGTCTATGTTTTGCGCTTGTTGGATCAAAATGGGCGGCAGCTCAGCCAAAAGTTTATCTGGTAGGAGAAAATATTAGCTTAATGCATCTGCCTGATTCTCATGGGATCAGGCAGATTTTTTTGTGGGCTGGACACACGAGGGGTCTAAAAAATTTAGAATTAATACTAAAAATATTTGCTTTTTCTCTTCAATTCGATTTGTTTAGCTAAAGAAATGATCCAAATGCAATTAAATTTAGTAACAACAGAGAGATGAAGCGTTTTGCACCAC
>JBCBZF010000497.1:0-5236 GCA_039815525.1 Bacteroidota bacterium
ATTCTGACGGCTGAACAAGACGGATCGCTCAAAATTATCTACAACTCCAATTTAATATCAATCAATCCGGAAACCATTTTGATGAAAGTTGCCGGAGACGTCGAGGTACGCCAGATTCCCAATGATCTGGTTTATATATTCATTGGTGGGGAACTGCCAACCAAGTTTTTGCAAAGTGCCGGTGTAGAAATCACCAAACGCTTTGGATATGTCGTCAAAAAACACAAATAGCCTGCTGTGAAAAAGCTGCTGACATATACCTTTCTCCTTTTCCTGACCTCCGGCCAGGCGCTTATGGGACAGTTTTCGCCCGGTGAGCTGACCCGGGCACATGCGGATTTGGAGGGCATGGACAATTGCACCAAGTGTCATGACCTGGGCAATGCTGTTTCCAGCCAGAAATGTCTGGAATGCCACAGTGAGATTCAGTCTCTGATCTCGGCTAATCGTGGCTATCATGCCGCACCGCAGGTGCGCAACCAGGAATGTATTGCTTGCCACAGCGAGCACCATGGCCGTAATTTCGACATGGTCCGGTTTGATCAGGACAATTTTGACCACGCGCTGACTGGCTACGAACTGGAAGGTCAACATGAGGTCATTGATTGCCGTGCCTGTCATAAACCAGATTACATCGCTGATGCAGACATCCGTAAACTGGAAGGAACCTTCCTGGGGATGGGGCAGGAGTGTCTTTCCTGCCATGCCGATTATCACCAGGGTACCTTGTCCAATGACTGTGCGACCTGCCACAATATCGAAGCCTTTCGACCTGCACCTCGGTTTGATCATGATGAAACAGACTACCCGCTGCGCGGCGCGCATGTCGAAGTGGATTGTAAAGAATGCCATGCTGAAACCACCCGCAATGGTGAATCTTTTCAGGAATTCTCAGGGATTGATTTTGCTTCCTGCGTTGACTGCCACGAAGATGCGCACCGATCACAATTGGTAGGTGCTTGTACGCAGTGCCATAACGAAACCTCTTTCTCGACCTTTTTAGGGCAAAGAAATTTTAACCATAATCTCACGCCTTTCACCCTCAAAGGGAAACACCGGAGTACCAACTGTTATGAATGTCATGACCGCACCAGCAATCCGCTGAGGGTGTTTCAGGACCAAAAAGGTGTGGCTGAAAATGATTGTGTTTCCTGTCATCAGGATGTGCACGAAGGCAAATTTGGTAGTGAATGTGTGCAATGCCACCAGGAATCAGGCTGGAATGCAATGAAGGATATGGCCTTCTTCGATCACTCTGTAACAGATTATCCACTGGAAGGTCAGCATGTGAGTGTTGACTGCCGTGAATGTCATGAAGGCAGCTTCATGGAGCCGATTGACTTTGCCAATTGTAACCATTGCCATGAAGATTATCACCAGGGAGAATTCGCTGCTGCCAGTGGCATTTCCCCTGATTGTATTGAATGCCATAGTCTGGCGCAGGGATTTGATTACTCCCTTTACACCTTAGAACAGCATCAGGAAACGGTCTTTCCGTTGGAAGGTGCACATATTGCAACGCCATGCTTCGCTTGTCATGTGGATGAGAAAGAAGACCGTTGGAGCTTCCGCAATATCGGCTCTGAGTGTGTGGATTGCCATCAGAACATTCACGAGGGTTTCATCGCTGATCGCTGGTATAGCGAAGAAAGCTGTGTTGCTTGCCACGTCAGTGATGCGTGGACGGCGGTGAATTTTGATCACTCTCAAACTGATTTCGTCTTAGATGGGGCGCATTTGGAAACGGAGTGTCGGGCCTGCCACTTTGAAATGAGTGCCGACCAACAATCGTATGTGCAGATTTTCGAGGGCTTAGGGCATGATTGTGTGTCCTGTCATGAAAATGTGCATGGAGATGAATTTGCGGTCGATGGCGTTACCGATTGCGTGCGCTGCCACGTAACGGCCAGCTGGTTCCCGGAGAAATTTGACCATAATCTGACGGCCTTCCCGCTGGATGGCCGCCACGCCGAAGTAGATTGCCGCGCCTGTCATGAAGTCGATCAGGCGGATGGAAGCAAAACCATCGTGTACAAAATACAGAAGTTCGAATGTATCGACTGTCATCAATAATTCTGTTGCTGCTGGGAAGTCTTTCCCTGATGGCGCAGTCTCCACACGGAGAAAGCCTCAGGATTGACTGCGGGCAATGCCACAATGCATCCGGTTGGGATGTCGCGCTCAATGAGGTCAAGTTTGACCACGGGACCACCAATTTTGACTTGGAAGGTACGCATACCCAAACGGATTGTCGCATGTGCCACAGCAGTCTCGTCTTTGACGAGGCGCCTATGAGCTGTGTCGACTGCCACCTTGATGTCCACAGTATGTCTGTCGGCAATGATTGTGTGCGCTGCCACAATGCCGATTCCTGGCTGGTGGATGAAATCCCTGAACTCCACGAGATGAATGGCTTCCCGCTTATGGGGGCACATGCTGCACTCAGCTGTGTGGAATGTCATTTCGCTGAAACCAATCTGCGTTTCGATCGCATCGGCAATGAATGTATCAATTGCCACCGGGACGACTACGACAATGCAGAGAATCCCAATCATGCGGTTTCTGGCTTTTCTACCAATTGTACCGATTGCCATAGCCCATTAGGGTTTGGATGGGGTGCAGATCCTATTTCACATGATTTCTTTCCATTGGTGATGGGCCATGATATTTCGGACTGTACTGAATGCCACAACACTGGTAATTTTGCAGACGCAGACCCTAATTGTGTGTCTTGTCACCAGAGTGATTTTGTGGCAACGACCAATCCTCCGCATGTTGACCTGAATTTCTCAAATGATTGCGCCATGTGCCATAGTCTGGAACCAGATTGGATGCCAGCCGAATTTCTACAACATGATAATCAGTTTTTCCCCATCTACAGTGGTGAACACCAAGGGGTTTGGAATGATTGCGTAGAATGCCACAATGTGCCAGGGAACTTTGCGGTCTTTACCTGTTTTACCTGCCATCTCGAAGGCCCCACTGCAGATGAGCACGGCGGGGTCAGTGGATATGTGTACGAAAGTGCTTCCTGTTTTTCATGCCATCCTCAGGGCGAATAAGTTATGTTGAAAAAACTCTGTTGCTTCTTATTGCCCTTGCTACTCAGTCTGTCGGCTTTGGCGCAAAAACCGGCTGAAGAACGAGAAGGGGAAGTTACCTTTCTGACTTCCCGCAATGTCTATGTCAAATTTGCTGAGACCGAAGGGATCTCCGTCGGCGATACGCTTTATACTGCACAAGGCGCGCCTTGTCTGGTCGTTACCAATAAGTCGACTACGTCCTGTGTTTGTGTTAGACTGGGGGAGTCCTCACTTGAAAAGGGAAGCAAAATCCGCTGTGTGATTCCAGAACAAGTAGCAGAAACCGAAGCCATTGAACCGGAGGACGCCTATGTCCCAGTTTCAGATAGCACTACGGCAAGTACCGATCGTACCCACAAACAACGCATTCGGGGACGTTTATCTGCTTCCAGTTACAGCAATCTGGCCAGTGATCGGGATGATCGCAATCGACTGATGACCCGTTTGTGGTTACGGGCTGACCACATCAATGATTCGAAATTCTCCTTTTTGGCCCAAATCAATTACCGACAAATCATCCCCACTGCCACAGAGCGTTTTAACAATGCCAGGACCTCATTTTTAAATGTGTACAATCTAGCCGTCCGCTATGATGCTGATTCTACTCTATCCTTGACGCTGGGACGTAGCATCAACGCAAAAATCTCCTCCTTGGGGGCAATTGATGGATTGCAGGCCGAAAAATATTTTGGAAAATTCTACGTGGGTGCCATCCTTGGTACCCGCCCCGATATTGAAAATCACGGCTTCAATGCCAATTTGCTCGAGTATGGGGCGTATGTGGGGACGGAAATCCGCAACCAGAAATACTACGGCCAAAGCACGATCGGCCTGATCGAACAGCGAAATGCCGGCCAGATTGATCGGCGCTATGCCTATTTGCAGCATTCGGGAACCATCATGCGGAACCTGACGCTTTTCTCTTCCCTGGAAATGGACATGTATCAGAGGGTAAATGGTGTGAGTAGTTCGACCATTCGCCTGCCGAATCTGTTTGTGTCCGGTACCTATCGTTTTGGTCGGAAAGTCAATCTGATGCTTTCCTATGATTCACGGAAGCGGCTGCTTTTTTATGAGACCTTTCAAACGGATATTGAACGTCTGATCAATGATGATCTGGCCCGCCAGGGCATCCGGGCCCGGATCAATGTACGTCCCGTGAAATATCTGACGCTGGGTGCCAGTTTTGCCAATCGCTTTCAAAGCGACCAGCAAAATCAGTCTGATAATATTCATGGCTATGCTGCTTATTCGAAGTTACCAATGGTTGGTGGTCGTTTATCAGCTTCCTTTACGCTCAATCGGTCCAATTATCTCGAAACTCAGGTTGTCTCAATTCGTCATCAGCGCGTGTTGATCAAAAATAAGCTTGACGGCAGCTTTTTCTATCGTTTGGCTGGCTATACCTTTGAGAATAGCCCTAACCAACGGCAGCAGCATTATTTTGGGACCAATCTGGGACTGAATGTCAACCGGCAATGGGCCCTGCGCCTGGCCGCGGAACGTGCCGACTTCAATCAGGAAGCCAATTATCGTATCTATTTTCGGGTCATCAGAAGATTCTTTGGCAATTGACGCAATGAACCTCAAACGCATGGAACGCTTTATCTATCTCTCTCTCATCGGTTTGCTGCTGGCTTGCAATAGCGGACCAAAGGTCGTAGAGGCAAACGCAGATTCTCCTACACCTGCTTCGACCAAAAGCAGTGGGATTTTCTCTGACATTACCTCTTTAGATGTCCCGGCCAACAGCGGCAGCAATGCAGGGGCCTTGCACAAAGTGGTGGTCAAAGAATCATTGCCAACTGCCCGCTATGTGTATCTCCGGGTCAGTGAAGGGGATGAAGAGTTTTGGATTGCAACCCGGAAGCAGGAAATCCAGATTGGTGCTACGTATTTTTACAAAAATGGCCTGCTCAAAAATCGCTTCGAAAGCAAAGAGTACAATCGGGTATTTGATAAAATTTATCTGGTGTCCAAACTCGTAGCTGAGCAGCATGGTGGTCAGCAGAATCGTCTTCAGACAACGCCTGCCACCCAAACGAATCAAGGAACGGCTCCTAAGACAGCAAACATCAAGCGTCCCGAAGGTGGCATCAGCATCGCTGAATTGGTGAAGAATCCAGCGCAGTATGCAGGGAAAAAGGTCATCG
>JBCBZF010000088.1:0-10881 GCA_039815525.1 Bacteroidota bacterium
TGTGGATTGCTGGTGCGCTGGTTTGGAGCCAGTCGAGCTGCTGTCTACGCTTGGAATCCGTTGGTGCTCTATAGCTTTGCGGGAGGGGGGCATTACGACAGTTGGTTTGTGCTGCCGGTGGTGATGGGAATTGGCGATGGATATTTTGCGGAGACGCAAGACCTCCAACAAACAGATCTTCATGATCACCGATGGCAAGCCAACCTGTATCCGGGAAGGGGCACGCTATTACAAAAACAGCTTTGGGTTGGATCGGAAGATCCTGAACAAAACCCTAAATCTGGGTGCCCAGTGTCGTCGCCTGAAAATTCCGATTACGACTTTCATGATTGCCCGCGACAGCTGGCTGGTAGAGTTTGTTCAGGAGTTTACCCAGGTCAACAATGGCCGGGCCTTTTACACCAGTTTGGAAGGCATGGGTGAATATATTTTTGAAGATTTTATCCGGAATCGCCGTAAGCGCGTGCGCTGATTCGTATTTTGTGGATATAAAAGAAAAGCGGCCCATTCTATGAGAATGAGCCGCTTTTTCGTGCCTTAAAAAATATCTTAAGCAGTCAGATCCTTGACTTCGCCATCGGGGGCGTTGTTCTTGACAGACTGGATGCCATTTTCCATGCTGGTAGTAGAAGCATACATCTGGCTGCGGCCGATTTCCTGACCATTGCCTGCTTTCAGAATGAAATAAGGCTTGCCATTTTTGGCTTCGCGACGCTCGAAGAAACCGTCGTTTCCGCAGTTTTTCTTCACAGACTCAACGCCATTCTGGGCGCTGGCTTTGCTTTTGTAGCCTTCGCTGGCTAAGATGATCTGACCATTCTTCGCTTTGAGGCGAAAGTAGTATTCCTGGCTTTTTTCACTTTGATAGATCTCGAACATTGTTCTTTGCGCTTTATGAGTAAATGATTGGATCTCAGCTTAATTAACGAAAAAAAATTCGTTTCAAAGAAAAAATAAACGGTCTTTCCAATGATCCATCTGGATATAGGATGAAGCCTCCGCTTTTTCAGTCTTATGAGGAATTTTTTCACCAAAGGTCACAACCGAATCCGTATTTTTGCTGAAAGCCTTCCTTGATGAAAAAAATTGAGAGTACATTTTGGGCCACACCGGAAAAAGGCGAAGTCTCAGCGCTTTGGTTAGAGCCAGAACATGCCAAAGCTGCGCTGGTTCTCGGACATGGTGCGGGTGCTGGCATGTTACATCCCAATATGGACAATATTGCCCATCATTTTGCGGCAGTTGGGATTGCCAGTCTGCGCTATCAGTTCCCCTATATGGAGCGTGGGGGCGGCCGGGATTCTGAGAAAGTGAGTCTGGCTACAGTTCGTGCAGCCGTGGGACATGCCAAACGCTATGCTGGCAATCTGCCAATTTTTGCAGGCGGACACTCCTTTGGCGGAAGAATGACCTATTTGACAGCCGCGGAAGAATTACCGGAGGTGCAAGGCCTGATTTTTTGCTCTTTCCCGCTTCACGCACCTGGTAAGCCAGGGGTTGAGCGTGCTGCAAAATTGATGCAGGTTTCTGTTCCTATGCTGTTTCTGTCCGGAGACCGAGACACATTCGCAAAACGCGAACTGATGGATCCCTTGATTGATTCTTTAGGCGAAAAAGCGACCATCCATTGGATACATACCATGAATCATGGGTACAAAATCCTCAAGCGAACCCGAACCAGTGAAGAATCAGTTTTTGAAGAAATGGCGCGTTTGGCGCAGGCATGGATCGATCAACAAACACCAGGAAAATAAATTTGTATGAAATTCGGCAAACTGGGCAGCCCGGATCAAATATTGGATATTGACTTTCGTCTGCCAGAAAATGATGTGCAATTTTCGAGTGATGGGCAGATGAGGGACGATTTCATGGTATATGTGGGCTGTCCAATGTGGGGGAACAAAGGCTGGATTGGAAAATTGTATCCCAAAGGCACCAAAGCTGGCGATTACCTGCAGTATTACAGCCAGTCTTTCAACACCATCGAACTGAATTCAACGCACTACCGTACGCCAACAGATGATATTGCGGATCGCTGGCGGGAAGCTGCCGCGGATGGCTTTCACTTTTGTCCCAAGATTCCGCAAAGCATTTCTCATTACCGCAAGCTGGTCAATGTTACCGAAGATCTGCAACGCTTTACGGATGTGATCCAGCGATTTGAGGATCATCTCGGTGCTTCCTTTGTGCAATTACACGAATCTTTTTCCCCTCAACTGCTCGGCAATCTGATTCAGTTTGTGGATCAATGGCCCGCCCAACTTCCCTTGTCGATTGAGTTTCGTAACACCGCCTGGTTTGAAAACAATCGTCTGATTCCGGAAGCATCTGAAGTGTTATTGCGAAAGGGAATCGGCGCGGTCATCACGGATGTGAGCGGTCGGCGCGATGTTTTGCATGCTACGCTCACCAGCAATGTAGTGGTGATTCGTTTTGTCGGCAACGCACTGCATCCCACTGATTACAGCCGGGCTGATACGTGGATCGATAAGTTGGAAGAATGGAAAAAGCTGGGGATAAAAGCGGTGTACTTTTTCGTTCATGAGCCTGATGATGCTTTTGCACCGGAAATGGGTTCCTATGTGATTGAAAAACTGAACGAACGCTTTGATCTGGCCTTGCGGATTCCGGGTATCCCAGACGAAGGGGGGGAACAGATGAGTTTGTTTTGATGTGGATAAACCTGTGGAAAAGTAGTTGAAAACGACTGGGGAATCCGGTCTACTCACAGCTGATGCGGAAAATTCGCAGCATTGTGGTACAAAAAAGTACGATTGACATTTATCTTTTTTGCAAATTCCGGTGGTCTTTGGCTGAGATAGGTTCAGATCAGGATGGGAGATTTGATCTGAAAAGCTATCATCAGGCAAATTGCCTATATTATGTTCCACTTCTCGCAAACAGATAGCTCTCGCAACAACATGACGAATCGCAAAATGAGAATGGGGATGGTCGGAGGAGGCCGGGGGGCCTTTATCGGAGCCGTTCACCGTATTGCCGCTGCCATCGATGGTGAAATCGAATTGGTATGTGGTGCATTCAGCAGCAATCCCGAAAAATCGAAAGCCTCCGGAGCAGACCTCTATTTACCGCCAGAAAGGGTATATGGAAGCTTTGCTGAAATGATTGAAAAGGAAAAAGAATTGCCGGAAGGGGAAAGAATGGATTTTGTATCCATTGTAACCCCCAACCATGTACACTTTCCACCCGCAAAAATGGCACTGGAAAATGGCTTTCCGGTCATCTGTGATAAACCCGTTACCTTCTCGGTCGAGGAAGCGGTGGAACTCCGAAAAGTTATCCAGGATTCCGGCCTGACTTTCGCCCTCACGCACAATTATACTGGCTATCCAATGGTCAAACAGGCCAAACACATGGTTCAGAGTGGAGTGCTGGGAAAAATCAGAAAAGTTGTTTCTGAATATCCACAAGGCTGGCTGTCTGAGTTTCTGGAAGCAAATGATCACAAACAAGCTGGCTGGCGGACCGATCCCAAACGCTCCGGTGTCGCCGGTTCGATGGGCGACATTGGCTCGCATGCTGAAAACCTCGCCGAATACATCACCGGACTCAAAATCACTGAGATCTGTGCGGATTTGACCACTTTTGTGGATGGCCGACTGCTGGATGATGACGGCAATGTACTGTTGCGTTTCGACAACGGAGCCAAAGGCATACTGCATTGCAGCCAGATTTCAAACGGCGAAGAAAATAGCCTTAACATCCGAATCTATGGAGAAAAAGGTGGATTAGAGTGGCACCAGATGGAGCCCAATACCCTGATCCATAAAACGCAGGATAGCCAACGCATCATCCGCACTGGCGTCGGGAATTTGTGTGAAGCTGCGCAGGCAGCCGCCCGGGTACCAGCCGGACACCCGGAAGGATATCTCGAAGCCTTTGCCACGACCTATAAAAATTTCGCCAACACCATCCGTAAGCGTATGAGCGGAGAGGAACCATCTGCCATCGATCTGGATTTTCCAGGCATTGATGATGGATTGCGTGGGATGGTTTTCATTGAATCTGCGGTTAATGCCAGCAAGAGTGATGAGAAGTGGTATAAAGTTCCCGAATTGTAAAATCGACAAGAATCAAACAGAAATTTTCGAATGAAAACCATAAAAGGACCAGCTATTTTTCTCGCGCAGTTCATGGATGATCATGCGCCATTTAATAGCTTTGAAAGCATTGTCAAATGGGCGGCCGAGCTTGGGTATAAAGGTGTGCAACTTCCCAGTTGGGATGATCGCTGCATGGATTTGCAGAAAGCTGCTGAAAGCAAAACCTATGCTGACGAATTAAAAGGCATTGCGGCTGATGCCGGCGTGGAAATCACTGAATTATCGACTCATCTTCAGGGTCAATTGGTGGCAGTGCATCCGGCTTATGATACCATGTTTGATGGTTTTGCGCCGGAAAGCGTGCGTGGCAATCCCGCTGCCCGGACTGAATGGGCCAAACAACAA
Organism: Bacteroidota bacterium; assembly: GCA_039815525.1. Classification (GTDB taxonomy): domain Bacteria; phylum Bacteroidota; class Bacteroidia; order J057; family J057; genus JBCAWW01. The sequence goes on from JBCBZF010000088.1 coordinate 4,470, forward strand.
TTGCGTTATGCTGCCAAAGCCAGCCAAAATCTGGGCTTGACTGCTCACGCGACTTTTTCCGGTGCTTTGCTCTGGCCGTATGTGTATCCCTGGCCCCAGCGTCCGTCTGGTCTGGTCGAAATGGGATTCAAAGAATTGGCCGCGCGTTGGGTACCGTTGCTCAATGCCTTTGATGAGGTCGGCGTAGATGTTTGCTATGAAATTCATCCAGGCGAAGACCTACATGATGGTCTGACTTTCGAGCGTTTCCTGGAAGAAACCGGCAATCATTCCCGCTGTAATATGTTGTATGACCCGAGTCATTATGTTCTCCAGCAATTGGATTACCTGGATCACATCGACATCTATCATGAGAAAATCAAGATGTTCCATGTAAAGGATGCCGAATTCAATCCGACCGGTCGGGCTGGCGTCTATAGCAGCTACGAAAGCTGGACCAATCGCGCCGGACGTTTTCGTTCATTGGGAGACGGACAGGTCGATTTTATGGCAATTTTTAGTAAACTGACGCAATATGGCTATGATGGCTGGGCCGTTATGGAATGGGAATGTGCCATCAAATCGTCTGAGCAAGGTGCCCGTGAAGGCGCGCCATTTATCGCGGACCATATCATTGAGGTAACTGGAAAAACCTTTGATGATTTTGCGGATAGCGGTGTGGATGAAGCCGGAAACCGGAAGTTGCTGGGATTGGACTAAAGGGTAAAAAACAGGAAAGGGAATCATCTTTTCCCTTTCCTGTTTGTACATTCATCGTGGAAAAGAAGAAAGAAGGAAGTGATGCGAAATATGTATGTTTTTCTGGGCATTTGTCTGTGCCTGCTAAGCTTCAAAAGCCATGGGGATGATGATCCCCGACAGCGTCCTTTGGACCCATTTGTATATGAAGGTGCGCTGGATGGGCAACCCAAGGTGTTGTATGCTGTGTTGCATCCCAATTTATGGGTGGCGTATGACCTAAACAGTGGAAGTATGTACAAAGCCTGGCAAGGACGGGTCCAATTTGAAGAGGTAACAGACTCGACTGTCAAAGAAAGGAATGCCACAACTGATGGGTATACCTACCTGGAGTATGATCCACAAAATGTTTATTGGCGGGTGAGGCGAAATGGGAAAACTGAAACGCCTAAACTCCGCTACCTGGGACACGACATTGATAAAAATCTTCTGACCATTCATCGCGAGTTTATCCTGTCAGATGGGACAATTTTTCAGTTAGATGAATATCCCGAATATGTCCCGAAGAAAGAAGGGGATATGACGGGTTTGGAAAGACTGTTTACCCTGAAAAATGTACCAGCTGGAGTTGAGGTGAGCCTGGAGGTGGATTTTGATGGAATGCTCTTTGGCTCAGACATCAAAACATCTGGTAAAATCAAGAACGCAAAAAAAGAAAAGCGTCACTACGACTGGGGAAGCCTATATGACTTTACAGGCAGTGTACTTCTCAAATCAGATGAACCGACCAGTCTAACCAGTATTTTTGCCATCAATCCTGAATTGGTGGTGAAACGGAATCAATGATTGGATTTTTGCTCCGGCACGGATACGTTTTGAAAAATGGGAATATTTTTCTCCTTGACCACGAACTACTAAAAAATCACAAATACGAATTTATATGAGTGCGACAGCTACTACATCTACCAATCAATCGCAGGGCGCGCCAGATATGCAGCTCTTCTGGGGTTGTTTTATCGCATTGGTTGCCACCTCGTTTGGTTTCATTGCCCGCGTGCTGACCAAAGGAGATTGGCAATCGGCTTTTGGTCTGTCCGAAACCCAGGCCGGTGAAATTCTCGGCGCTGGTCTCTGGCCTTTTGCGGTGAGTATCGTTCTGTTCAGCCTGATCATTGACCGGGTTGGCTACAAAGTCGCGATGTATTTTGGCATGTTCTGCCACATTGTCTCGACACTGTTGATTGTGACTGCCCAGGGATATTGGGGTATGTACGTCGGAACACTGGTTCTGGCACTTGGATCTGGAACAGTAGAAGCCTACATCAATCCATTGGTTGCCACCATGTTTAACAAAGACAAAGCCAAGTGGCTCAATATTTTGCACGCTGGCTGGCCAGGTGGTTTGGTCGGTGGGGGTATTTTGACTGTGATGCTGACAGATCTGAACTGGAAAGTAAAGATCGGTCTGATTCTGATTCCAACCGTGGTATATGCCATCATGTTGTGGAATAAAAAATTCCCCATTCAGGAACGGGTGGCCGCTGGCGTTTCCTACAAAGACATGCTGAAAGAAGTCGGTGCTGTTGGTGCACTGATCATTTCTTCCATGGTGGTGATGGAGTTAGGACGAATCTTTTTTCCAGAAGGCCTACGCACCATACTTGACATTGCACTCATTGCAGGACTCACAGGGGTATATGCCTGGTACACCAAATCAGTTGGTAAGCCACTGTTTATCTTGCTGCTCTTGATCATGATCCCGCTAGCAACTACAGAGTTAGGAATTGATAGCTGGATTGCGGATTTGATGCAGCCATCTCTCGGTGGAAATGCCGCCTGGGTATTGATTTATACTTCCGCCATCATGTTGGTGCTGCGGATGTTCTTTGCTGGACCGATTATCAAACGTTTGACGCCACTGGGACTGCTGGCCGTGAGTGCTGCCCTGGCTGCGCTTGGTTTGTTTTATCTCTCAACTGCCGCTGGCATTTCGATTTTGCTTGCGGCGACTTTGTATGGTTTGGGCAAAACATTTTTCTGGCCGACAACGCTTGGAATTGTTGCCGAACAGTTTCCACGAGGTGGCGCATTGACCCTGAATGCCGTGGCTGGTTTTGGGATGATCGCGGTTGGAATTATTGGAGCGCCTTTCCTTGGCTACATCCAGGATACCCAGTTGAATGATAAACTGGCGGTTTATGACCAGACCAATAATACTGAGATGCAGGATAAATACATCAGTGAATCCACCTGGGTATTGGGTAAATATGATGGTCTGAATCAGGCTGCGCTTGGAACGGCGTCTGCCGAAGACGCAGCGATCATTACGACCATGCAGGGCGAAGCCAAGAAAAGCTCTTTGAGCACAATCGCCTTCCTACCGATCATTATGTTCATTTTTTATATCGCACTCCTCCTCTACTTCCGATCGAAAGGTGGATACAAACCAGTCGAACTGGGAAGCGAAAGCGAGTCGGAGAAAGTACAGAGTGGTCATTAAGGAAATGATAAACTGAGAAGATAGAGGGGCAGGCGAGAATCTGCCCCTTTTTTGATACCATCCTGTTCAGGCTGGATATGTTCAGCTATGGTTCAGGCAGCCAAACTTGCTTCCTATAATCGGAAAACAGATATTGCCAGACGTACCTTCCCCCCTGCGCGAACAAAAACAAAACCTATGCGCATAGGCCTTCTCAAAGAAACCCAGGATGCCCGCGTCGGTCTGGTCCCGGAAACGGTGATCAAACTGATCCGTGAGGGGCATGAAGTGCTGGTTGAAGATGGAGCCGGCGAAAGCGCTTTTTCTTCCAATCAGTCTTATCAGGATGCTGGTGCCAGCATCCACAGCCGGGCTGATGTGCTCAGTAAGGCTGAACTGCTGGTCAGTATTGATCCGCCTTCAAACGAAGAGCTAGATGCGTTGAAATCTGGGACCAAAACCCTGGCAATGTTTCTGCCTTTGATCAAAACCGAATTAGCGGACAAGATCAAAGCGCTTGACATTGAGGCATATAGCATGGATCGCATTCCGCGAACCACCATTGCCCAATCCATGGATGTGCTCTCTTCGATGGCATCCCTGGCAGGATACAAAGCGGTTTTGGTCGCGGCCAATCATTTGCCCAGCTACTTCCCCATGCTGATGACTGCGGCCGGAACCATTCCACCTGCCAAAGTGCTGATTCTTGGTGCTGGTGTGGCTGGCTTGCAAGCTATTGCCACCGCACGTCGATTGGGTGCGACAGTGGAAGCATTCGATGTTCGAGCGGCTGCTCGTGAAGAAGTAGAATCTCTCGGCGCAAAGTTCGTCGTGGTTGAAGGTGCGCAGGATGATGCCGATGCCGGAGGCTATGCGGTTCAGCAATCCGAAGAGTATCTGCAAAAACAGCGGGAGCTGATTCATGAAAAAGCTTCAAAGGCGCATGTGATCATCACCACTGCCAATATTCCCGGACGAAAATCTCCCATTCTGGTGGAAAACCGCACGGTGGAAGCCATGCAGCCCGGCAGTGTGATTGTTGACCTGGCGGCGGCCAATGGTGGCAATTGCGAATTGACTGAAAATGGCAAAGTCGTGCAGAAATTCGGGATCACCATCGTCGGTGACTCCAACCTTCCGGCCAGCATGCCTGCTGACGCTTCCAAACTGTACAGCAACAATGTCTTCAACTTCGTGAAGTATGTCTTCAAGGAGGAGGGCGTTGATGATGAAAATGAAATTGTTCAGGGAACCCTGATTCGTTAATTCCTTCCTCATGGATATTCTCGCATTTTTTGTCGAAAACCGAACCATGATCTATGCGCTCACCCTGGCCATTTTCCTTGGCTTTGAGCTGATCGCAAAAGTCCCGACCGTATTGCACACCCCTCTGATGTCCGGCGCAAACGCCATTTCGGGTGTGGTCATTATCGGTGCCATTCTGCTGGTTCGGCAGGCCGAAGCCAATGATTATCTGGCCCTTGGCCTGGGCTTTATCGGAATCGTACTGGGTACGATCAACGTGGTCGGTGGCCATGCCGTGACCAATCGCATGTTGGAGATGTTCAAACGCAAAAAATGATGCTGAGTCAAATCGTTGAAATCGCCTACTTCGGCGGTGTCATCCTCTTCATACTCGGGCTTCGCCAGTTGAGCAGCCCGTCCACTGCCCGTCGCGGCAACCTGCTGGCCGCAGCTGGTATGGGACTGGCCGTTTTGGCCACCTTGATTCTGCCCCTTGACAAAGGTGGCAACCACTATTGGCTGATTCTCATTGCCCTGGCGGTAGGATCGGTAATTGGTCTGCTGACGTCCAAACGGGTCGCCATGACGGATATGCCACAGCTTGTCTCCATTTTCAATGGATTAGGCGGCGCCTGTGCCGTGGCCATTTCCATGGTCGAATTGTATAATTATCAGGCGGCCTTTGAAACCAGCGGTGCAGGAGCAATTGGGATGGGCGTTCACGCTACGACCCAATTGGCGATGTTTGTTGGTGCAGTTGCTTTCACCGGTAGTTTGATTGCCTACGGCAAACTCCAGGGCCTGATCAATGACCGGAAAGTCAAAATTCCCGCACCAACTTTTGTCAATCTGACGCTTTTGGTCCTGATCATTGCCGGGATCATCTATAAAATCGTTGCGCCGACTGAAGCTTTCTCCATTGTCCTGATCATCATGGGCATCGCTTTGGTCTACGGCATCACTTTCGTGATTCCAATTGGTGGAGCCGATATGCCAGTGGTGATTTCATTGCTGAACGCTTTTACAGGTGTAGCCGCAGCTCTCGCTGGTTTGGTCTACGACAACAATGTCATGCTGATCGGTGGTATCCTGGTCGGATCTTCGGGAACCATCCTGACTGTACTGATGTGTCAGGCCATGAACAGATCTTTGCTCAATGTCATCATTGGCGGATTTGGGAGCACCGGTGGAGTCGCCAAAGGCCAGGATGGCGACCAGGTGGCCCGCGAAATCACGGCCAACGATGCGGCTATCTTGATGGCCTACTCACAGTCTGTGATTGTGGTGCCCGGCTATGGCATGGCAGTCGCGCAGGCCCAGAAAGTCTGTCATGAGTTGGAGTTACTGCTGGAAGAAAAAGGTGTCTCTGTCAAATATGCGATTCATCCGGTGGCCGGCCGTATGCCGGGACACATGAATGTATTGCTGGCCGAAGCCGACGTCCCCTATCCCAAATTGCTGGATCTGGATGATGCCAATTCGGCTTTGTCCGACGCAGATGTGGTGATTGTGGTTGGTGCCAATGATGTAGTCAATCCAGCCGCGGAAGATGATCCGGGTAGCCCGATTTATGGCATGCCGATCCTCAAGATTTTGCAGGCGAAAAACACCATCGTTCTCAAGCGAAGCATGAGCCCTGGATATGCTGGTATCCAGAATCCACTCTTTTTTCATGAGAAAAACCGCATGCTCTTTGGCGACGCCAAGAAATCTCTCTCTGAATTGGTCAGTGAAGTGAAGATGGTGGGATAATATATTCTTACGAACATCTCATTCGAACCTCAAAAGGAGGCCGTTTCCTGAAGCTGCCGTAGTGGAACGGAGGAAGGATTCAGGACCCCTGTCTTCCTTTGTCCATCTACCAATTTGGCTATGTGGATATTCGCTGTTTAGCGAGTAGACCCGGAAAGATTTCAGTCCAAACGAGTACGGAATAAAACTCAAAACGATCAGCAGAGATCCCGGCTCGCGCTTTCGCTTATCCGGGAAACGTTCTCACAGCTCATGTAA
>JBCBZF010000447.1:0-5659 GCA_039815525.1 Bacteroidota bacterium
CCACGGTCTTTGTCTTATTCCCAAGACCCATTAGCTTTATCTACACACAAACATCAATCGCTACCCTATGCCGTATCTCAAACATTTTCCATCATTCAGTCTGTTCATGCTGATCAGCTTTTCTTTCCTGACTGTTCATGCTCAAAATGATCTGCCAGATGCCGTACAGCAAGCCGCCAACAGTCTGTCGTTACGCGCCATTGGTCCAGCGGTCATGGGGGGACGAATTTCAGACATTGCTGTCAGTCCACATGATCCTTCCACCTGGTATGTTTCTGCTGGTTCCGGCAACTTATGGAAAACCATCAATCGCGGTATTACGTGGGAGCCTGTTTTTGATGATCAGACTTCATACTCTATTGGTACCATCAGTATCGATCCAAACAATGCCGGGACGCTTTGGGTCGGAACCGGAGAAAATGTCAGCGGTCGGCATGTCGGCTGGGGAGATGGGGTGTATCGTTCGCGGGATGGTGGCAAAAGCTGGCAAAACATGGGACTAAAGAAATCTGAACACATCGGTAAAATCTTGATAGATCCCCGCAACAGCGATGTGATCCTGGTGGCGGCAGAAGGCCCATTATGGTCTTCCGGTGGAGAAAGAGGCGTATTTAAGACAAAAGATGGAGGAAAAAGCTGGGACGCCGTGCTCCAGATTGATGAACATACTGGGATCACGGATTTGGAATTTGATCCCTCCAATCCGGATGTGATCTATGCCGCAGCCTATCAACGTCGTCGTCATACCTGGTCTCTCCTGGCTGGGGGACCAAAATCTGGGATCTATAAATCGACCGACAATGGCAACAGCTGGCGACGTCTGACCACGGGCCTCCCCACCGGAGACAAAGGGAAAATTGGCCTGGCCGTTACACCTGCCAATCCCAATCTGGTGTATGCGACCATTGAAGCGGATGAGAAGGAGAAAGGCTTTTATCGTTCGCTGGACAAAGGCGAAAGCTGGGAAAAACGCAATGACTATATCTCCGGTGGAACCGGCCCACATTACTATCAGGAAATAGAAGCTTCTCCTGAAAATCCGGATCTCGTCTATCAAATGGATGTTTTTCTGCATGTGACGCGCGATGGTGGGAAAAACTTTGATTATCTGGGAACCGGTCGTGAAAAGCACAGCGACAATCATGCGCTTTGGATTGATCCACACAATGGCCAACATCTGCTCGCAGGCACTGACGGCGGTTTGTATGAAAGCTTTGATGAAGGCAGCACCTGGCGTCATTTCGCCAATCTACCCATTTCACAGTTTTACAAACTGGGCCTTGACAATGCCGAACCCTTCTACAATATCGTCGGTGGTGCCCAGGATTTGGGAACGCTGCTCGGACCTTCCCGGACCATGAATGCCGAAGGTGTCCGGAACCAGGATTGGTATGTGCCATTGGGCGCAGATGGCTACGAATCACAATTTGATCCGGACGATCCGCAGATCGCTTACATGGAATACCAGCAGGGCGTCCTGCACCGATTGGATCGGCGTAATGAAGAAGTGCTGAACATTCAGCCACAGCCTGCTCCCAATGACCCACCGGAAAGATGGAATTGGGACAGCCCCCTTATCATCAGTCCGCACAAATCTCAGCGATTGTATTTTGGTTCCCAGCGTCTGTGGAAAAGTGAAGACCGGGGCAATTCCTGGACCGCGATCAGCGAAGACCTCACCACCAATACCAATCGCTACGAACTGGAAATGATCGACCGGGTGTGGAGTGTGGATGCCTTGTATGACAATGGCGCCATGTCCCAATATGCCACCTTAACGGCCCTTTCCGAATCACCCAAAGCAGAAGGACTCTTGTACACGGGCTCTGATGATGGTTTGATTCATGTGAGTGAGGATGGGGGACAGAGTTGGCGGAAAGCTGCGCCTCTACCTGGGGTTCCAGCCCGTGCTTTCATCAATGATGTGGAGGCCTCTATATACGATCCCAATGTGGTCTTTGCTGCGGCAGACGCGCATAAGTTGGGGGACTATCGTCCATATCTTTTCCGTAGCAATGATCGGGGCAAAAGTTGGCAGGCGATTCGTGGTGATCTGCCTGAAAGCACCATTGTCTGGGCACTCAAACAAGACCATAAGGCGGAAAACCTTTTATTTATTGGAACGGAATATGGCTTATGCTTTTCGTATGATGGTGGAAAACATTGGGTAACATTAGGCGGAGGTGTACCGACCATTCCCTTCCGGGACATTGAATTGCATCCGAGAGAGAATGATGTTGTGGGGGCAACATTTGGTCGGGGCTTTTATGTACTGGATGATTACAGTTGCCTGCGGGAGCTCAGCCAGGTGGTACAAGAATCGAAGGCAGCTGTCTTCTCTGTTCGTGATGCCTGGTGGTATGTACCATCCGTGCCGATGCAAGCCAAAGGCATGCCGAGTCAGGGATCTGATGGCTATGTAGGTGAAAATCCCGCTTTTGGGGCGACATTTACCTACTATCTGCCAGAGATGCCACAGACAGCCAAGGCTAAGCGTAGGCAAACTGAGAAAGGCTTACGTCAAGAAGGCAAAAGCATCCTCTTTCCCGGCTGGGAGACGCTACAAACCGAAGCCACTGAAGGCAAACCGCAGGCTTTACTGTTGGTGAAAGATGAAAGTGGTGGACCGATTCGTTGGTTGAAAGGTGCCACTCAGAAAGGACTGCATCGCGTGAACTGGGATCTGCGCTGGCCCGCACCCAATCCCGTTCGTTTGACCAAACCAGCCTTCCAACCGCCCTGGGCAGGAAATCCGCAAGGGCCGCTTGCCATGCCGGGAACATACAGCGTGGAACTTTTCATCGCCCACAACGGGCAGCTCAGTTCGCAGGGAAATCCCCAGACCTTCCAGGTAAAGGCCGTGCCCAATCTGCTGGAAAAGCCTGATTTCAAGGCACTGGAGATATTCCAGAAAGAGAGCCGCGAACTGCGGCGGCAGATCAGCGGTGCCGGCCGGCAATTGTCCGAAGCCAGAGGCAAGCTGCGCCATATAAAAGCCGCTTTGAGCGAAACGTCCGGCGCTACAGCCGCACATTTTACAAGTTTCCAAAAATTGCAGCATGACTTAATGACATTGCAGCGACGTTTATCAGGCGATCCCCAGCGGCAAAAACTGGAGGAATCCAGCCAGCCGTCCATCAGCAACCGCGCTTATCATGCGGCCAATCAGTGGAATACCCGGCAAATGCCGACCCAGACGAATCAGGAGAATTTGGAGATCGCTTCGCGTGAGTATGCGCAATTCGCAAAGGACCTGAAAAGCTTCTTTGAAGGCTTGTCTGATTTTGAAGGAGAGTTGGAGAAAGCTGGTGCGCCCTACACGCCGGGACGGCGGGAGTAGGGTGATGAGCCAATTCGGGGGCTTATTCGGCTCATGTTTTGGCATATTTTGAGCCGAATAATGCCTATATTCGGCTCATGCGGTACAATTGGCAACAAAAAGATTGGCCAAACTTCCGATTTGAGAGCGGAAGGCTAGAGAAATTATTGCTTGCATTAGCCGAAGCAGAAGGCCAGCTAACTGGCCTGTCAGGAGCCTTACCAGAAGGGATAAAGGAAGCATCTGTCATTGATATGATGGTTGCAGAAGCCTTGAAGAGTTCTGCCATCGAAGGCGAATATCTAAGCCGGGAAGACGTGCTCTCCTCCATTCGAAATAACCTAGGCCTGAATCGGTTTCCTGAACGAGTCAGAGATAAACGCGCAGAAGGCATTGCCCGCTTAATGGTCGAAGTGCGGGAACATTTCGCCGACAAATTGACCGAAGAGATGCTGTTTTCCTGGCATCGCATGATGATGGAGCCCTTTGCCAATATTCAACCCGGTCAATGGCGAACCGGCGCGGAACCAATGCAGGTGATTTCCGGAAAGCTCGGTAAAGAGATCGTTCACTTTGAAGCCCCTCCTTCTGAACGGGTACCAATGGAAATGACACACTTCATTGATTGGTTCAATCGAACTGTACCCAATCAAGATCAGGAGATTATTCATGTACCCATCCGGGCTGCTATTGCTCATCTGTATTTTGAAAGCATTCATCCATTTGAAGATGGAAACGGCCGGATTGGGCGTGCTATAGCAGAAAAGGTCTTGTCCCAGGGAAGTGGTAAGGGCGTTTTATTCAGCCTATCCCATGCCATCGAATCGGATCGCCACGCTTATTATGCTGCCCTAAAAGGCGCGCAAAGTTCCAATGAAATCACCGATTGGTTACAGTTTTTTCTCCAAACCATCCTGAACGCCCGGCAAATCGCGATCCGCCAGATTCATTTTACCATCAAAAAAGCCCATTATTTCGACCATTTTCCCAATCAATTCAATACCCGTCAGGAGAAAGCGCTAAATCGCATGTTTGAAGCCGGACCGGACGGTTTTGATGGTGGGATGAATGCACGGAAGTATGTAGCAATCACTCAAACCTCCAAGGCAACTGCGACCCGTGATTTGCAGGAACTGCTGAAGATGGGTGCGCTAAAGGTCATTGGCGGCGGGCGGAGTACGCGCTATGAGTTGAACATAGATCTTGGCTAAACATATACCGCTCTACAAACGAGACACATGAGGCGCAAAGAATACATCTCAATAGATGATTCTTTGCACCTTCATTTACACATACACCATGAATGGCGTAAATAGTAGGGTCCAATCCCAATAGCAGGGATCAGTTTGTGTCAATCACAATTTTCCGATTCAGGATACGAGAATCGGATTCCTGTACCTGTAGGAGATATACCCCCTTGGCTAGTTTGTGGACAGGTAATATGATTTGTGATTGACCGGAATTCATTGTCTCACTCAGCTGAACTTTTCCTGTCAGGTCGAGAAGGCGCACTTGACAAGCCTGATTCGGTTTTTCACGCCTTACCGTCAACTGCTGGCGAGCAGGATTGGGAAAAGCGCGAATGTCGCTTTGATCAAGTAGTTCCTCGTTGGCCGTTGAGATCGTGATGGCAGCATCGGACGCTCGGGGACTCACTGTCATAGCGGTTTGGTTTTGATGGATCACATCAACCGCCTGCCAGCTAAGACTGAACTCGATCTCTTTCTTGGCAATATCGTCATCCAGGACGACGATGATTCTGGCAATCTGACCATAGCCAGAGACTTCTATTCCGTCGTTGCGAACGAGGCCTACTTCGAGCACAGAGCTGTTAAAGTCATCATGGAAGATCGTGAGCAGGTCCTGGTCGTCCGTTCCGACCCAGGAAGAGTCAAATACCACGTGAACACTATTGGGCTTTACCTGGCTGGAATCATAATCGAGAGAGAACGCCAGTCCATACAGATTGTTGACCATGGTGTCCATCGTTCCCAGTATTACCGGAATTTCCAGCGTATCTCCTGGATTGAGGGCGGTTGGCATATCCATATAGAGTGGAATGCCGCCCCCGGTAGTAGCCATCGAACCACTTTGCAAAAGGTTGTAGTTCAGTCCGATCGCTAAAGTGTCGTCTGCATTAATGACACCATTGCCATCACTGTCGGCATGTTTGAGGTCGAGTCCTGAGGGAAGACTCTGCCCCCAGTCGGGTGCAAGCTGAGGGGTCCAGCTGAGAGATGCATTGGGACGAGCGGGGCCAGTCTGTCCGTATGCGATTCCGATCGGCAGCAAATCCCAGGCGTTGGCAAACTGATCATTGTTGGCATCCCCCGGTAAAAC
>JBCBZF010000720.1:0-3874 GCA_039815525.1 Bacteroidota bacterium
CTCAGCTTTCAGCAGATTGGCGTACTGGAAAGCAGCCAGCGCCCGATCAAACTTACGGTTCCGGTAAAAATTGAGGGCCATCAAATAGGTATCCAGAAACTCGAGTTCATGTGAAGAAGGAGGATTGTGCATGGTACCCATCACCGAGAAAATCTCGGTTGGCTGCTTTTTACCACTCACGGTAATGCAGTCAATTTCCCGGCAATAGAACTGGTCTTTGATTTGTTCATAGGTGCTTTTACAAATCAAAATGCTTACACCGTATTTTTTGGTGGCCCCTTCGAGGCGTGATGCCAGATTAACCGCATCTCCGATCACGGTGTATTCCAGTCGCTTTTCTGAACCAATGTTCCCGGAGACAACCTGTCCGGTGCTGATACCAATCCCAATTTTGAGGGGCATTTTACTGCTTTTCGCCCGTTGGGCATTGAGCATGTGCAGACGTGTAAACATACTCAGCGCACTGTTGACAGCATTCACTGCATCGTTCTCCTCAGGGTATGGAACCCCAAATACTGCCATGATCGCGTCGCCAATGAATTTATCCAAAATACCATTGTAATTGTAGATGGCATCGACCATGGAATGGAAGTAATCATTGAGCATGGCAACAATCTCGATTGCCCCAAGCTGCTCTGTCAGTGTTGTGAAACTTCGGATATCTGAAAACAATATGCTACTGGTCTGCGCCCGGCCGTTGAGCAAGGAAAGGCCATCTTTATTGATTACTTCTTTGATCAAATGCTTTGGCAAATAGCGACTCAGATTCTCCTTGATGCGTTTTTCCTGGGTAACATCGTCCAGAACACTCAGGGCGCCAACACTTCTTCCCTTGGTATCCTGCATCGGAATCGCATTGAGATTGTAAATGACCCGTTTGTTATTGTCAAGAGGGGCAGTTACATCGTATTCCTCATAACGTTTACCGGTCTTGATGACTTCCTTGTTAGAGTAGAAGATGGGATAAAACTGTTTCCTGAGTTGCTCGTAGTTTTTGCCGATAAAGTCTTCTGCCTGAATCTCCAGCATTTCACAAAGACTCTTGTTGACAGTTTTGATCATCCCATATTGATCCACAGTGATGATACCACTGTGCATATTCTGGATCATATCGTCCAGATGATTTTTCATTCGATTGATTTCATCGAATAGTTTGGCGTTTTCCAGGGCAACACTGGTCTGAGAAGCGAAGCCATTGAGAATTTGTAGATCCTGAATGGTAAATTTTCCGGTTTTTTTATTGATGACCTGGATCACCCCCTGTAACTCTTTGTCGGCATTCAAAACCGGAACACTCAGAATGGAATCTGTCTTGTACCCGGTTTTCTTGTCGAAAGTTTGGTCGAAAAACGGATTGTTATAAGCATCATTGACGATGTAAGGCTCTTTGCTTCCGGCCACCATGCCGACAATTCCTTTGTTGAGCGGAATTCGAATCCTTCGATCATCAAGTCCCTTACCATATTTTGACCACAATTCGTTGTTAGCTGCATCCAACAAGAAAAGTGTACCCCGATCAGAATCAGTAATCTCAGAGGCCTTATCCATGATAAGCTGTATGAGCTTGTCAAGGTCCAGTTCCGAGGAGATCGCGGATGAAACTTCAAGCAAAGTAGAGATTGCTTCTCGTCCCCGATTGGCGAGATCGTACAAATGGACATTTTTGATGACCAGCGCAATGGTATTGGCCAGACTGTCCAGCGTGATCAGATCAGTTTCTCCAAACTGACCTTTTTTCCTGTTGATTGCCTGAATGACTCCAAGGACTTCCCGATGTTCGTTGAATACTGGTACACACAAAACCTGGTTGGTCACAAAACCAGATCGAAGATCATGCGTCTTATCCAGCAATGGATCATTTTGCGCATCGTTGATGATTTTCGCCTCTCCGGTTTGTGCCACATGTCCCGTGATTCCCTGTCCGACGGCCACTTTGATAATATGGTCTTCCAAACCTTGCGCAACCAAAGCCTCTAATTTATTCTCGTCTTTGTTCAGGATAAAAAAGGAGCTTCTTTCTGCATTCACAGCGCGGGAAATGTCCTCCAGGATAGAGTCAATTTGTTTTAAAATTATATGGTTGTTTCCCTCCATAATTGTAGTAGAATAACTATCAGAGATGAATCTAATTCCAATATATTAAGGAAGTTATATATCATCACGATCAATGGCCGCCTCTGACTGCTTTTGGCAGTTTTATAAGGGATTCTGTCATTTTTGTCAGCCTGCCTCTCTGCTCCCCCGAAAGAGTCGAAGTAGTTTTCAGAACCGCTTCAATTTTTACTTTTCCTTCCTGCCCCTTCTCAAAACAGTCTCCAGAGCTCTGTTATGCCGATTGTCAGTTTTGTCCGTCTTATTGGCATGTATCTTTGGGTTACTTCTCGACAAGTTTGTAAGTGTACATATGCCACCATCATTGGTGGTTTTTTCCATCCACAAATCACCTACTTACTATGAAGAGGGTCTTATTTATCCTGGGCCAGTTGAGTGACCTGGACATTGAATGGATGATCCGCAACGGTCAAAAGCAAGAAGTCTCCGGAGGAACCAAACTGATTCACCAGGGCGAATCAATCGAAAACATTTAAATCATCTTAAATGGGGAATTCACCATTTACGACGAAAAGAGCCCTGGCATGGAAATCGGACGGATTGGTGCCGGAGAAATTGTAGGGGAAATCTCATTTATCGATTCACGCCCACCTTTGGCCTCTGTCCAGGCAACCGAAAGATCCAGTGTCTACGCCATTCCCAGAGCCACGATGAAAAGTAAGCTGGACAAAGACCGTGAATTTGCGGCACGTTTCTATTACTCAATTGCCTTATTCATGTCGGATCGCCTCCGTAAGACCACAGGTCGTCTTGGATATGGATCACCAGAAGATGAAGCAGATGAGCTGGATCTAAATGTATTGAGTCATGTCGCGCAGGCAGGGGCTCACTTTGGAAAAATACTCCACAAATTTTCAGAAGTATAATCACGGGACGATGAAAAATTTGACCACATTGATCCTCCTGGCATTGCTTGTGGCAGGTATCCGTGTCGAAGCCCAAAACGGTCCCATCATCCCGTGTGATTTGGTAGATCTGGCAGGGCAAACCCTCGGTCGCAGCCCGGTGATACAGAGACAGCGTCTTCAAATCGATCAGGCAAACGCCAATTTTCAACAAGCCCGTTCAGCTTTCGACTTCAACTTGCGTGCTGGCCTTGGCGTTGATTATGATCGGTCTGATCTATTCCAGGCTGATCCACGCTTTGCGTTGGCAAATTCGATGATCCAATCGAATAATTTCCGCAGCTTTGGTGGTTTACAACGGACCTTTCGCAACGGGCTTCTTGCCAGTGTAGATCTAGACTATACCCGATTTGCCAATAGTTTTCCTTTGAATGATTTCAATGAGGAAGTTGGCACCTATTTCCCGGATAACTTCACGAATGTTTCTCTTACGCTCAGTCAACCACTCTTACGTGGCCGTGGGCGAAAGTTTACTGCTGCTCTCGAACGAGCCGCAGCGATCCGTGTTGACGGGGCGCGTAGTAATCTTGGGTTTATCTCAGCTGGGGAAATCCGAAGTGTAGCGCTTTCCTACTGGCAATATCTGACTGATTACCGCCGCCTGAATATTTTTCAACAAAATGAGGCCCGGGTTCGCAAATTACTGGAGATTACGGAAGAGCTGGTTAAAGCTGAGAAAAAGCCGGCTGGTGATCTGGTTCAAATCCAGGCTGATTTGGTAGACAAGGAAAGACAGACTGTTCTGGCCCGTCAGCAGCTCTACAATTCAAAACAGAATCTTGGCCGGAGCATTGGATTGGAAGAGGAAGAAAGCATCCGTCTGGGGAACCCACTCAATGATTTTCCGGAATTGGATC
>JBCBZF010001205.1:0-1994 GCA_039815525.1 Bacteroidota bacterium
CACACCAAAAATAAAAGCCCTGGATGTCTGGATGAAGTCAAAACAGATCAAAGCGTACATGTTTGGTATCGCTGGGCACCAAATCCCTGGCGCAGGCTGCTACATTTTGGGCTGTCCCAAATCCTGATGTTTTTCTCCATGTTGCGCTATTGGCGAAAAGATGTCATCATTTATGCAAATACCATTCTGCCAGCCGGTGCTGCCCTGGCCGGATGGCTCATGCGCAAACCCGTGGTCTACCATGTCCATGAAATTGGATTTCAGCCAGCTGCTTTCACGCATCTCCTTTTGGGTGTGATGAAATTGACCGCCAGCAAACTGATTTATGTTTCTCACTATCTGGCTGATGTACATCAACGAAAGGGTGAAGTTATTCACAATGCGCTAACAGACGATTTTTTCAACCGACCAGAGGAAAAGCAACATGCAAAAAATGCCCGTTTGCAGATTTTGATGATCTGCTCTTTGAAAAAGGAAAAAGGCATTTTTGACTTCATCCAACTGGCCAGAAGCATGTCAGGCATGGATTTTCATCTTTTAATCGGTAGCTCACAAACAGACATTGACCTTTTTTTAGCAGGAGAAAATATTCCAGGCAATTTGGCTGTTTATCCTGCCCACAATGATGTTCACCCATTTTATCAAAAAGCTGATGTTTTGCTGAACCTCTCCCATCCAGACGGATGGATTGAAACCTTTGGGCTAACCATTGCAGAGGCGCAAGCTTATGGTCTGCCTGCGATTGTGCCGCCCATAGGCGGGCCACTCGAAGTCATCTCCGAAGGGGAAGACGGCTTTGCCATGGATGTAGCAGACTTTGCACAGATTCAGGCCAAACTCTCTTTACTGGATCAGAACCGCGAGCAGTTGAATCTGATGGCTCAAAAGGCGCGGCAGAATGCCGTGCGTTGGAAGATGGATCGATTTCAGGCGGCTATACAAAACAGTATGCAGAAGCTTCTCAATACCTGACACCAACTAGCAGGCCACCGGCAAAAGGGTGCCGATTCAATGCTACCTCCCTGGCAAGACCATGCAAAGCCATTTGAAAGGTGGGCTGCAGGAACAGTTGCCAGTTTTTCTGACGAAAAAATGTGTAGCCCAATCCCGCCTGAACATTGAGCATCATACGTCTTTGCTCAAGATAGTCATTCGGGGACCTCTCCGTTACCACATCACCATTCGGATAGCGCAGCTTTGACTTCCGAAAATTAGAAAGCAAAAAAGACATACTACTTCCTGCCTCCAGATAAAAGCCATGTGCGAAATTCACTTTCAGCAATACTGGCAATTCCAGGTATTGGTAGGTGAAGGCGAATTTTGAAAATTCCGGATCATTTGGCTGGGGCATTGGAAAAATCAATTCCTGCTCTCTCGTCGCCTGACCAGTCTCCTGAAAGCCAAGTCCAACCGACACTGCCAATCGTTGGGAGAAAGCAAATTCCCCAAAGATTTGTGTTGACTGAGACACTCTTCCGATTTCCAGATCACGGAAAGACTGTACGACACCTTCTGGTACACTTCCATCGTCAACTAGTTTTGCCCAGGAGTAATTGGGGAAAAATTTTACCCCGAAATGTAGGCGCTGATTTTGGGCGAATACGGTGCAGCAATTGCAAAGAATAAACAGCCAGAGGCATGAAGTTTTCATGTATTTCATGGGTTAGCTGATTGATTTGACCAATAATTTACTGAACAAAGGTATTTCAGGAAAGGTCAAAATTTCACCCCCGTAGTCAGTCCCACACCACTTAGCCGTCGTCTGAACCGAGGGCTCCGGGAAATAGGCTGAAACATATGGTGGAAATAGGTTTCCAAAAACCATTTAAAGCCATCATCAGGGCCAAATTCCAGGCCAAGCCCGGGCCGCAAGGTCCAGTTGATGGATTGCGGCTCCTGCAATTTTGCCCAAAATATATTGGTGGTCTCACCGGTTGAGGGAAAGTCAAAAGTGGTTCGGGTATAATTAGAGAAATACACATTTGAGCTTCCGC
>JBCBZF010000605.1:0-4521 GCA_039815525.1 Bacteroidota bacterium
AATTGGATTTAAATATATATGAAAACCAATAGCACACATCCAATTCATCGTTGACTAATTGCAGTACAATAAGATCAGGCAGGCTAGCTGCCGAGGCCATGCATCGTTTTTCTGGTGGTGCCTGCCTGTTTTTTTGCTCATAAACACAACCCCATCAATGAACGGCTTTTCCCAAAAAGCCTTGCTGCAATTTGTTATGCTATTTCTGATGATCGGCGTTGGCTGCGAGGTACCCATGGTATCTGGACGGTCAGTTCCTCAGCCAGATATATTATACAGACAGATCAGTCAAGGCAAACTGCCAACACCTGGCCCCCTTCAATCGGGGCGTGCCCATCCTGACATCCGCATCACGCATGCACAGTCATCTGCTTCCATCGCTGCAGGACAGCTGCTGAGTATTCCTTTTTACTTTATTTCGGCCAGTCCGTTGCGGCATGCACTCTTACAGATCAAAGGTAGCCAGCATACCTGGTCATCAGAGGTCGTGCTGCATGAATGGCAACAAGCAAGTATCCAGCTATGGATTCCCAATGGTGTACCTGCAAGTGAATTCCAATTACAATATCGCCTTGTCAACCTTAGCGGGCAAAAAAGTGAGATCAGAACGCTGGACATCCGCATTCTGGATATCGTTCGTACGCAGGGGTCTCGTCCAATCCGCATTAGTGGTAAAGATGGAATAGGGATTTGGTCTGTGGACCTGGGAAGGCAAGCGGGAGAGGTACTGCTCGAGTACGATATGTTTCTGATGAAAGATCGGATTGATGTCCGTTATGCAGACAATTGGGTAGGGAGCTCTGCCTCTGGACCACGGGCTTATGTACCAGCGGTCCCTCGCTGTGAGGAAGCCAAGGAGGCCGATGGGTTTATTAGCCAAAGAGGATATGTAAGCTTCAAGTACGATCCTTCTATCAGTCGGACAGTAGACATATATATTTCCGCTTGCATCGATGGTGGGACGCTCTGGCAAGTAGACATCATCCCCCCTCAGGTGCAAGAGCCCGAAGGTCTGTTTCCCTGGCTTGAACAACTTGGAAATCGCACCGTCAGGTTCATTAAAAATATAGCTTCTATTAGCTGAGTATAGCATATTCATTTGGCTTCATCATCGTTTTTATATTGTCAACCGCATCCGGGCCAATGGCCCGGATGTTTCTTTGTGGTCAGGAAGGACCATGTCTATCATCAGATTCCATCACATTTGTCATAAAACTTACTCCCTCATAAAGATTCCGGATCCGCCTCAAACTGTATCTGCCTTGCTTATTTGACAAAAAGAGAAACATGGAGGCCAAAACCTTTCAGCCAGCTTAAAGCCACGCTTAGATTTTCGAAAAAAATGATCTGACCAGCTTCTGAGAAAATGATTTATTGCACTTGAGCCTGACCACAAAATGGATAGCACAAGAACTGAAATCAACGCTCATTATGTTGACATCGACTGGTAAGATTCTCTTTCTGCAGGAAACCGCTGCCAGTCGGAAGTTAGACGATTGGTTGGCAGGAAAATCTTGCCCACCGGAGGAACAAGCTGTGATACTGGTCCTTGCGCTCAGGGAAAAAGAAATTCGCATATACAGTAAGCAATTGTCATACAGACTACAGGTGGTTACCGAGGATTGTCAGTATGAGCCAGGGCAGATTTATTTGATAGAGCCTACATTGCATTTTTCGATTGAAGGGCATTTTATTCGCATTTCCGAATTTCAGGACGGAACATCTGCTCCCAATCAAATCAAAAAACAACCGGGCTCAGGTCTACACGGGGCATTGACAGAAAGCATTCCTGAAAACCTCGAGGACAGCATCATTGCGATGGACGCCTCTCTCAACATACGATCCATCAATACAGCAGCCATTAAGCTTTTTGGTAAGCTGGTCGAACATTTGGTTGGTCAGTCTCTTACACAACTGTTCACTGCCCGCGGCCAAAACCCTGAATTGGTTCAGTCCTATGTACAAACTGCCTGGGAAGGAGAAAAGGTCTTTTTCAACACCAAGGGAAAACAATGGATAGGCTTTCGTTATTCTCCACTTACCGATTCGCAGGGAGACATCATTGGATACCTGGAAGTGGCACGAGACATTACCTTGATCAGAGAACGTGCGCTGGAATTGGAGCGAAGCGTGACCCTTCAAAAGGCCATTCTGAACCATTCCAGCCATCATTATTTTTTATTCGACCCACAGGAAAAACTCATTCTTTGCAACCGCAACGCACGCGAACGCATGCGACAAATGTATGGTCAGGAAATCACGCAATCCTCTACCCTTCGGGAAATCTGTGGTGATGAGAATTACTTGTTTTTCAAAAAGGTCTTTCAGGAAGCGCTGCAGAACCGGGAAACAACCGGCACGATGAAGCGTGAAACACCTAAAGGGACCAAATGGGGCCAATACCGCTACAATCGGGTAGAGGATGAAAACGGCAACTTACTGGGTGTCAGTATGAGTCTCGTGGATGTTACCCATCTCAAGGAAGCCGAAGCGACCATTGTCCGCACCAACCAGCAGTTTCAACTGGCTTCGGAAACCGCTGGTATTGGTTTTTGGGACATGGATATCCTGAATGGAAATTTGAATTTTGATGAGCGCATGTATCAAATGTTTGGACGTGAAGTAGCTGATGCTGTCAGTCCAAATGACTTTTGGTTTAATCAGATTGACGAAAAAGATCGCAATCGGGTTGAGAGCGCATTCATGGATATTGCACAGGGTAAATGCAATTTGGATGAAACCTTCGGCATTGTCTCCGCCAGGGGACAGTCGAGATATCTGCGCATCACAGGTAGTTACCACCAGGCAGAAGACAATCAGAACCCCAAGATATTCGGGCTGGCCTGGGATGTGACGCCACAGCAACTGGCGGCTAAAGAAATGCAGAGGAGCAAAGAACTGGCTGAAGAAATGGTGCGGCTCAAAAGTAATTTCCTTGCCAATATGAGTCATGAAATCCGCACCCCTCTCAATGGGATCATTGGCTTGTTGTCGCTTTTAAGACTGGAGGAAGATCGGGAGGAAATGGAGCAGATCATCGAAATGATGGATAAAAGTGGAACCCGACTTCTCAATACC
Organism: Bacteroidota bacterium; assembly: GCA_039815525.1. Classification (GTDB taxonomy): domain Bacteria; phylum Bacteroidota; class Bacteroidia; order J057; family J057; genus JBCAWW01. Next base: position 3,079 of record JBCBZF010000605.1, read on the forward strand.
CTGACCAGTGTTCTTGATTTGGCAAAGGTAGAAGCGGAAAAACAGCAGTATGAACTGAAGGAACTGGACCTAAACCAATTGCTTCACGAAATATTTGATGGGCTCAACAGCATGGCCATTCCACGTCAACTCGACTACCAGTTTCACCCGCATCGAACCCAGCCAAAAGTCTTAGGGGACCCGGGTATGTTCAGTCAGATTTTCACCAATTTGATCGGGAATGCACTCAAATTTACGGAGGGAGGCTCAGTTGAGGTAAAAGTCAGGCTAAAACGCAGGAGCAGAAGCTTACCATTTGTGGTTGTCGAAATCATCGATACTGGAATTGGGATTTCAGCAGAAGCCCTGGAAAATATTTTTGAACCATTCAGGCAGGAAAGTCAGGGGGACACAAGACGCTTTGAGGGAAGTGGTCTTGGACTATCCATCGCCAAGAAATATACCGAATTGATGGGGGGAAACATCTCTTGCAAAAGTGAAAAAGGGGTAGGCAGCGTTTTCTCAGTTTATTTGCCTTTACACTTACAGAAGAGCTAAGCATGAAGAAGATCCTGTACGTCGAGAATGATGACATCAACGCGTTCGTTTTGCTGAAAATGTTGCGAAAGAGCAAAGATGTTTCATTGGTCAATACTGGCCCTGAAGCCATGGCCATCATGCGCAAACATCATTTTGACCTGATCATTCTGGATATCCATCTGGGTCGGGACCAAATGAATGGCATTGAGTTATGTGGATTGATTAAAGCCAATCCAGAATGGAAACATATTCCCATCATGGCGCTCACTGCCTACGCCATGCCAGGCAATCAGGAACAATTTCTGGACGCTGGTTTTGACAATGTAGTTTGCAAGCCATTTGAGCGTAAGGAACTCATCGCAGAAATTGAGCAGATGCTCAACCAGCCGCTTACATCCTCTTCATGACGGAGAGAGCTGCTGTAAAATTGAATCAGCTTGTGTCTGTCGGAAGTGTTGGGGAAGCTGGCGGATTTTTTCCAGAAGCATTTTACCCTCAAGCGCCTGACCCATTTTCAGGTGCGCCAAAGCCTGATACCAGCGTGCTGGCTCCACAAAAAGAGAATCTGTCCCTACGCTCACGCTAGCCAGACTCTCCAGGGTGGCACTGGCATCGCCACTCCCTAACTGCGCAACCCCCAGATAAAAGATTGCACCGGCATCTTGCGGATTGGTTTCTACATGGAGCATGAATAGAGGAATACTCCAATCATAATCCCCTTCATTGTAGGCTTTCATTGCCGCCTGAAGCGAGGTAGATAAACTATCCCGATCGGTCAGCCGATCGGGGTAGGGCGCAAAGTAACGCGCAACAATGGCCTGATAAGGGTCCTCATTCGAGTCGGAACCCCAAAAACGAATGCCAATCGGCGCCGGCGCGTTTGAAGACCTCGGCGGCCAACCCTTCGGGAGAGCGGATCTTCAC
>JBCBZF010000202.1:0-8066 GCA_039815525.1 Bacteroidota bacterium
ACTTTGAGGTCGGCATATATTTTTAGGTTTATTCGTGCAACGGATTTTTCGAATATGAAACAGCCGATACAACTCACGTCCGTCTTTTTTCTTTTGTTCTTCCTTCTTTTGTCGGTCCAGAATGCCAGGGCAGGCTTCACATTCAAAGATAAACACGCCAAATCCGTCCGGATTCCGGTTGAGATTCAACACAATGTTGTTCTTCTCCCCGTGCAGATCAACAATTCTTTTGTGATGCACTTCATTCTTGACACTGGCGTCAAAACGACCATCCTGACCGAAAATTTTCTCAAACAGTTTCTGGGATTGACGGATCTGAAACCAGTTCGTATTCGTGGCCTGGGTGAAGGGGATGTAATTCGGGCAGAAATGGCGCAAAATACCAATATGCAGATTCCGGGTCTGGTTGGTAAAGGCATCAATATGATCATCATGCCCGAAGGCCTGATTTCTTATTCGGGCATGTTTGGGAAACCGGTCTATGGGATCATTGGATATGAAATTTTTGGACAGTTTGTTGTAGAAATCAATTATCAGGAAAAGTTTGTCCGCCTGCATGATCCGTTTCGCTACAAACCTCGTAAGAAAGACCGTCAGCGTACCGTACCCATTGAATTACGGAAGTCCAAACCGTATGTAACGGCCAGCATGATCGATCATCAGGGTGCAGAGATCGAAGCCAAATGGCTGATTGACACCGGCGCTAGCCATGCAATTTCGCTCTTCGATCCACAGTTGACACCACCTTCCCCATCTGTCAACGCATTTCTGGGAATGGGCCTAAGTGGACATGTGTATGGGAAAATTGGACGTGCCCCCTCCTTTAAAATTGGCGACCACAATTTCCAGAACGTCATTGCAGGCTATCCAGACTCTGAATCCCTCAATCTATTACCAACCGAACAAGATTGGTACGGAAACATCGGAGCGGAAATTATTTCCCGCTTTAACATCATATTTGACTATCGAAACCGGATCATTTACCTGCGCCGTAATTCACAGTTTCGAAAAAAGTTTGACTACAATTCCACCGGACTGGAAATTGTCTCCTCTGGCTCACGATTCGAACTATTTTCCATCACCTATGTGGCGCCGGAATCGCCCGCAGAAAAAGCCGGTGTGCAGGTCAATGATATCATTCTTTCGTTAAACGGAATGCCAGTCAATGGGCTGGACATCAACGATATGTACTCCAGCCTGCGCAAACGATCCGGCGGCGTGGTAACCCTCAAGATCAAACGTGGGAATAAAACCTTCAAAAAGCGGTTTAAACTAGAAGAAGAGATATAGATGTACCTCATTCTTTTGTCGGTCTGGTAAAATCCCACATCTTTACCGGATGAAAAGCATCTGTGTTTTTTGTGGCTCAAATACTGGCCACGATCCTATTTACAGCGACCTCGCCCAACAATTGGGACATCTCCTGGTCGATCAAAACATCAAACTCATATATGGTGCCGGTAAAGTCGGCCTGATGGGCATCATCGCTGAGGCCATGCTCGCCAAAGGCGGAGAAGTCGTGGGCGTCATTCCTGGTTTTTTGAAAGCCAAGGAGGTGGGGCACGACGGGCTCACCGAAATGATAGAAACTGACACCATGCACCAGCGCAAACAAATCATGGCTGATCTTTCGGAAGGTTTCATCGCCATGCCGGGTGGCTTTGGGACCATGGACGAATTGTGCGAAATCCTGACCTGGGCACAGCTTGGCCTACACCAATTTCCCATTGGTATTCTGAATGTAAATGGGTATTTCGATACGCTGATTCAGCTTTTTGACCACATGGTCCAGGAGGGCTTTGTTACCCCTGTAAATCGGCAGCTCGTGATTGAAGCAGCCAGTCCAGCTGAATTATTGGAGAAGATGCGCAACTACAATCCGCCCAGAGCTGAGAAATGGCTGGATCGGACCCGGACATGACATGGGTATGTCTCATAAGTCTACTGTTAAGAGATGAATCCCGAATCAAGTTTGGGATGAACGCAGAGAGTTGATTACCAACTAAATAATCTTTGCGTCTTGACAGCCTGCCCCAGACCTGATTCGGGGTTCGTTTCTTGACTGATGAGACAGTCCCTGTCGACCATTGACTGGCTGCGATACGATCCTTTAGCCTAGTTTGATCTTCCGCTCTTCGATGAAACGGCCCCATTTGGCAATGGCTTTTTCCAGGTCTTCCAATTTAAATGGCTTGGAGATATAATCATCCATTCCCGCGCCAAGGTATTCTTCCCGGACACCACTCATGGCATGGGCGGTCATGGCAACAATTACCGGGCGGTAATCAGGGCCGTATTGATCAATCAGAGCCTTGGTTGCGGCCAGGCCATCCATTTCAGGCATCTGTATGTCCATGAAGACCAGATCATAATGATTCTGTTCCTGAAGTTCCAGCGCTTCCCGACCGTTTTCCGCCAGATCAATGTCGAAGCCCATCTTTCCCAAAATCCCTTCGATAACTGTCTGGTTGATCATATTGTCTTCCGCAACCAAAATACGGAGGGGAAAACGCTCACCCAGACTTTTGTTGAATACTCCCAATCCTGGCTCTTCCTCTTCCTGATGGGCAGCTTCCGCTTCACGGTCAGCCAGCGTTGAAATGAAAAAGGTAAAAGACGAACCTTTGCCTTCTTCGCTGTGTACTTCAATGTTGCCATCCATGAGTTGCAGCAACTTCTTGGTAATCGCCAGCCCCAGTCCTACCCCACCAAACTTTCGTGAAATCGAGTTGTCGACTTGTTGGAAGGATTCGAAAATGGTTCGCTGTTTATCCGGCGGGATGCCAATACCTGAGTCGGCGACTTCCATTTCCAAACGGAATGCTTCACTGTGTGCAGGCAATGCTTCAGGTACCGGTGGTTTGAAGCGTACCCGGATATGAATGGAGCCTTCGGAAGTAAATTTAAGGGCATTGCTCACCAGGTTGACCAGGACCTGACGCAGTCGTGTCGGATCTGAGAAAATATAGCGAGGCACATTTTGGTCGATGGTATAATCAAGGCGAATGCCTTTGTCACGGGCAGAAGTTGCAAACAGTGCCATGACCTCATCAAGCAGTTCGACCAGAAAGATGCTCCGGATCTCCAGCTCCAGCTTTCCGGCTTCTACCCTTGAGTAGTCGAGGATGTCGTTGAGTATGGATAAAAGGTTCTGACTGGAAGTCGAGATGGTTTGCGAATACTTCTTTTGCTTTGGATTGAGGGGTGTATCCATCAACAGGCTCACCATCCCAATGATTCCATTCATCGGTGTCCGGATCTCATGGCTCATGGTCGCCAGGAAATTGGATTTGGCGACCGAAGCCGCTTCGGCTTTTTTACGGGCCTCTTCCAGACTCAAATTGATTTTATGCAGCTGCCGATTTTGCAGGTTGATGACTTTGTTCTGATTGGCCAACTGATCATTGACTTTCTGTTTAATCTTGGTCTGTCGATACACCAGTACCAGCAGAATGATGATCAGGATCAGTACTCCGGCTCCCATGTACAGAATCAACTGATTCCGCTCCTCTGTCCGATCACGTTCCAGCAGACGGTTTTTCAGTTCCGCATTCTCTAACTTTTGCTGTTCTGTCTCCAATTGCTTCTGCATCTCCTCAATTTTTTTGCTCTCGAAGATGGCAAACAGGGAATCATTCAAACCCGTGTACAATTGGTAATAATATTTCATGTTGTCCGCATCCCCCAGGGCAAGGTAGGTGCTGGAAAGCATATTGTAGGTTCCCCGGCGGAAGGTATCCAAAGCGGAAGAGGAAGAATGACGCAGCAAAGCCTCAAATTGATTGATCGCATTTTCGTATTCTTCCTGGGCAAAATGGACCTGTCCCATTTTGTACAGGATATTCACCCCACTATCAGCATAAACAATTTGTTCTTTGAGGGCCCAGTTGTAATGGGTGAGGGCCCGGTCATATTCATTTTCAGCATAATATGAATCACCAATCAGGGTCAGCGACTGGGCTTGCATGGGATGGTGTGCAAGATCCTGCCAGGTAACCAGTGCCGGGTCAAAATAATCTTCCCGGGCGATGCGTGGATTACCCGTTTCCATATATACACGGCCGATTTGTAACAAAACGGTGGCAATTTCAGCGGGACGCCGTAATGCTCTTTCTACGACCAATCCCCGATTGAAATATTCCAGTGCGAGATCGTATTGGGTTTCAATCCGGAAAGTTTTTCCCAGTTCAATCAGGGACTGTGAGATTTTAATGGAATCCCGATACCGCTCGCTGATACCCAAACTTTGGTATTGGTACTTTTTGGCACCATCGTACTGCCCTTCTTTGCGGAACAGATTCCCGTAATGCAATAGATACCCGGCTAACTCGCTGCTATCATTTCTCCCCAGGGCAAACTGATAGAGCAGATCCAAATATGGTAGCGCATCCTGATAGCGCCCCATCGAATCTGATACTTCAACCAATTTGGACAGCACTGCTGTTTGCTCTGCTTCAGAGCCATAGCGTTCACGTAAGTCGAGGGCTTTTTGAAAATGAAACTGCGCCGATTCAAATTCCCGGTGAAACATATACAGATTTCCCAGGTCGTGTTGTACAGAGGCAATTTGTGCAGGATCATCCAGCTCCTGTGCGATTTGCAGACTGGCAGAAGCGTAATCAATCGCGCGCTGACGATTGGAATCGCTGACAGTCGCGTACATCAGTTTGCTTAGCACCTGGATTTGCTCAGCGGGCGGAAGGGTTTCCAGGCTTTTTTCCAGGCTATCAAGCGTATTGGTCGGAGGATATGCACAGACAGCAAGGGTTTGGCAAAGCAAAACCAATATTATTCCAAGCCGTCTCAATACGAATTGCATATATTTTTTACGCAAAACCAATTCAGATATTCCTACTTAAACCCAATATACGCAAATATGCGAAAGCGAACCATCCGACACCTTTTCTTGTGCCTTAGGAATTGTTTGCCTTCGCTTTTCCCCTATTCTGGAGTTTGCTACCAAATTTCGGACAAAAGCAGTGCCAAGTTCTACATTGGACAAAAGAAAAGGAGTTGCACCTGTAACAACTCCTTTTCCTTTCGTGAAAATTACTCAATCACTCATCTTCGCCAGCTCACTTTCCCTTCCGACTCCAGCAACAACAGATACATTCCGGGAAAAAGCTGGCTCAATCCAGGTTCCAGTCGATTTTCTCCACCAGGCAGGTGCCCAAAGGCCTTTTGGTCCACTTTCTGCCCGGCTGCATTGACCAGTGATATGTGAACATCAGCCGCTTTGGGAAGTGAAAAGGATAGCGTTCCATGCATGGTGGTAGGATTGGGATATGTGCATTCAAAGAAAGCTGCGAATCCCAGGAGTCAATGCTGACGGCGGTTTGCTGATCCATATATGAGAAAATCTCTACTGCATCGACGGGAAGACCAAAGGCAGTCGCCTCCGGGGAGGCATATGAAACCAGTGGGGAGAGCAAGCCGGGGATATACCAGGTATATCTTACGTCCTCGTATGTACCGACAACCCCAAAACCATCCAGGGTATCTGCAGAAGAAGCAATTGTCTTGATGCGAAGTGCGGCGGTAAAATTCCCATACGGTAAGGCAATCAGTTTCCATGGATACGAATAGACAAGTTTTCCGATTGGATCAAAGGCACCCACCAGACTTTGGCTGTCTGCATTGCTGATGTAATAGGCTTCAGAATTGCTCCCATCTACTCTACAAACCCAATATTGGTCTGCGGGAAATCAGCCGTCTGGCTCAGGGTCGCAGGATCAACGACCTTAATTGTGTCAGTAGCAGTAGACACCAGACCAGAAAAGTTCCAATTCACATTGGCGCCGCTGTCTCCTTTCGAAAAGCTCGCTGCATCCACAAATTGATAGGTAAACTGATCTCCAATGGTCAGGATGCCATTGCGTCCATTTAAGCTTGGTTATGCAAAGGAAAAAAGATTCAGGCCGGTCAACAGGATGACCGCCATCAAAAGACGATGTTGTGTAAACATGGTAACATAAATTAAGGATAAACAGGTTGTACGCGGGTTGCTGATTGGTTGTGAGAAATGAAACTACAGCACGCTGATTTCCCAATCAAAAAATCCGGCATGTTTGGAGAACAAACATGCCGGAGAATCCTTCCTGTAGCCAGATTCTTTATTCGTCTATGGGAATTGGGTTTTTGATTTTGCTATTGTCATCAATGCCACTGAGGACTTCAATGTTGATGCCATCTGAGAGCCCAGTCGTAACTTCCATCTTTTCGAAGGTTTGCGGACTGCTTTCAATTTCGACGAAGGTTTTCTCTCCTTCAAACAGCAGTAATGCTTCCCGCACTGCCAGAACGCTGTCGCGCCGGTCGAGGACAATGTCTGCATTTGCGCTGTAGCCGGCCCGGATGAATTGATCTTCGCGCAATTTCAGCGCAGCCCGGATTTCAAATTGGATGGCACCGTTTTCCTCCACGCCTTTGGGGGCAATGTGTTCCAGTTTCGCATCAAAGGTCTCGTCTTCAATGGCGCCGATGGTGAGCAGAAGATCCATACCTTCTTTGATTTTACCCACTTCCGCCTCATCTACTTTCCCTTCAAAAATCATTTCATCCATATTCGCCACGATGGCAATGGTGGTGCCATCGTTGAAAGTATTGGCTTCGATGACAGAATTGCCTTCTTCAATCGGGACATCCAGTACCATACCAGAGATGGTGGCCCGGACATTGGTATTGGCAGTGCGACCGGAACGTTTGGTTGAGCCTTTTTTGATCAGTTGAAGATTGTCCTGGGCGGCATTGAGTTCTTCTTTGGCATTGCGAAAGGAAAGCTCGACTTCCTGGAAAGTCGCTTCTGCGATCACGCCATCGTCCAACAATTTCTTATTCCGGTCAAAATCACGCTGGGAATTTTCCATAGCAATTTTGGCGCGGTTGAGGCGGTTTTCAGCATTGTTAAGCGAGACCATATTGGGAATGATCCGAATGTTGGCGATCAAATCACCGACTTTCACCACATCTCCCGCCTCCACATACAGTTTGCTGACCAGGCCGGAAACCTGTGGTTTGATTTCGACTTCTTTGCGCGGCACCACCGATCCGGTGGCCACAGTTTTCTCAACGATGTCCGTTTTAAAGGCCTGTTCCGTTTCATATAGAATCGGTTTTTCCTGGTCCTTATTGTACAGAAAGTACCCGCCACCCAGTACGCCCAGGATAAGGATGGACAGGATGACGATGGTCGTGGTTCTCATATCAATGTTTTATCTCTCGTGGTGTAGTTTGTTAAAAATCAATCGGCCCGTAAGGCTTCAACCGGACGAATCCGGATGGCACGTTGAGCAGGAATTAATCCCGCCAGGACACCCGCAACCACCAGGATGATGAGGGCCTGGGTGGTGAAAGCAATGTCAACTGAAGGGGGACCAAACATGCCGGTATCTTGCCCCTCCATGAAAGAGGCGGCTAAATCTAGCAAGGCAACGCTGGATATCAGGCCACAAAAGCCGGCCATAAAGGTGAGCAACACCGCTTCAGCAATGATCATGCTGATGATGCTCCAGGGTTTGGCACCGATGGCGCGCCGAACCCCAATTTCCTTGGTGCGTTCTTTGACCACCACCAGCATGATGTTGCTGATGCCAATGGCCCCGGCCAGCAGGGTAAAAAAGCCTACGATCCAGCTCAGCACCCGGATGCCAAACAAAACGTTATTGGGTTTTTCAAATTCTTCGATTCGGTTGTAATGTCCAAAGGCTCGCTCATCATCGGGTGAGACACTGTGCCTGCGCCGCATAATCGACAGTACTTTTTCTTCCATGACATAGCCGTCCTGGTCTTTTCCGGCATTGATGGAAAACCAGCTGACCCGGTTGCCATAGTTAAAGGCTTTCTGAAAGGTGGAAAAAGGCAGAAAAACTTTTTGGGTTTCCCGTTCGGCAGCATCGCCGGTCTGGCGGGTTTTAAATACCCCTACAACCTGAAAATACAGGCCATTTACCTTGATGTATTCGCCGATGGGATCTTCTTCTTCCTCAAATAGGAGTTCCTGAACACGCTGACCAATAACCGCTACTTTGCGATAGTCTGTCAGGTCTTTCTCATTTAGGAAACGCCCA
>JBCBZF010000731.1:0-3828 GCA_039815525.1 Bacteroidota bacterium
AATTCAAAATCACTCATGAAACGTACCCTCATTTTTACCTTCGTCTCTCTTTTCTTTCTCAGCTTTGCAGCTACACTTTCGGCTCAAAACATTGCTGGTTCTTATAAAATGAGCCTGAAAGGGCAGCAGATCTATACAGATCGCACCCCAGTTTCAGACGCAGTCAGCGGCACCAATACATTCGAAATCACGCAGAATGGTGATGAGATCACTGTAACCATGTCTGGCTTTAAGAGTGAATGGTCTGCACATATTATGAAAGGCCGGGTAGGCAACAATAAATTCATCGCGGTTCTGGCGAATGGAACCAAATCTGTCTACATGATTCAGGGCACGGTCAGCGGTCGCACACTAAAAGGTAACTATGCGTATATCCGTTACGGAAATGGAAGCAGCGGCATTGTACCTGGCTGGACCAAGGTCAATTTTACTGCCACACGATAACAGGAGGTCATAATGACCGAGCAAGCGTCCCTTCCGCATCTGCGGAGGGGCTTTTGTTTTTCGGGCTGAAAATGTGATAGATTAGGTGCATGTTGAAGAAGTTGCGTCAAATCGGTCCGGGGGCTATGATTGCGGCCGCCTTTATCGGTCCCGGAACGGTCACCACTGCCACCATCGCCGGAGCTGGTCATGGTTTTACTTTATTGTGGGCAGTCGTTTTTTCCACTGGTGCGACCTACCTTTTACAGGAAATGGCTGCTCGCCTCGGCATCATCGGCAGGATGGGTGTGGGGGAAGCCATTCGCGCCAAAGTCCAGCATCCACTGGGCAAGGTATGTACCACAATCCTTGTGATCAGTGCCATTTTCATTGGAAATGCGGCCTATGAAGCAGGCAATATTTCTGGCGCTGTTTTGGGCTTTGATTTGGAGGTTTCTCTTTTTGGGAATATTGTCAATCCATTGGTCTTCCTGATTGGTGGGCTGGCATTTTTACTGTTATGGAATGGCCAATCAAAAGTAATCGAGCGAGCATTGGTGCTCCTGGTGAGTCTGATGGGAATGGTCTTTATTGTGGCAGCTGTAGCAATCAAGCCACCACTCAGCGAGATATTACAGGGAATGTTTCTGCCCACTTTACCAGAAAATGCCTTACTGTTTGTCATTGGCTTAATTGGTACCACGGTGGTTCCCTATAATCTTTTTCTGCACGCTTCCTCTGTCAAAAGCAGGTGGACAAATGAATCAGATCTAAGCCATTCCCGTTGGGACACCTCAATCTCAGTAGTCGGGGGTGGCCTGATCACCATGGCCATTTTGATTACAGCAGCGGTTGCATTTGCTGAGACAGATCGCAGCATTGGTTCCGCCACAGATCTTGCCATCCAACTGCAACCGATATTGGGAAATTGGGCCAAAAGCTTCATCGCCATTGGCTTTTTGGCGGCGGGTTTGTCTTCTGCCATTACGGCCCCGCTTGCAGCGGCCTATGCCAGTTCCGAAATCCTGGGCTGGCAGGTGAATTTGCAGGCAAAAAAATTCCGGATGATTTGGATTGCAGTTCTATTGATTGGACTTGTCTTTTCGTCCCTTGGTTTCAAGCCTACCCTGGTCATTCTGTTTGCCCAGGTTTCCAATGGTTTGCTGTTGCCAGTGGTAGCAGGTTTTCTGGTCTGGATCATGAACGACAAAAGCATCATGGGACGCTACACCAATTCTCTTTGGGTGAATGTCCTGGGAGGACTGGTCATTCTGGTGGCGCTACTTTTGGGGGGTAAGGGCATTCTGACAGCTTTCCAATTAATTTAACCTGAGAATGTATCAAGCACAGATCGACATCAATTGTGATATGGGAGAAAGTCATGGACACTTTGTGGTGGGAAATGATACGACCATTTTCCCCTATATCACCAGTAGCAATATCGCTTGTGGCTTCCATGCCGGAGACCCCTGGCACATGCGGCAAAGCATCCGGGCTGCCCTCCATCATGGCGTCAGAATCGGTGCACATCCAGGTTTTCCAGACCTCAACGGGTTTGGCCGTCAGTATATGGACATTCCATCTGAACAATTGACTGCGCAGGTTGCCTATCAGATTGCAGCCATAGATGGTGTGGCCCGTAGCCTGGGGGGTAAATTGGCCTATGTCAAACCGCATGGTGCATTGTACAATGCTGTTGCCAGTAAGGAGAAAGAAGCCGCCGCAGTGATCCAGGCCATTCAGGAAATGGATGTGGGCCTTGCATTGATGGGATTGGCGGGCAGTCTGATTGAGGAAATGGCACAAGTCAAACAGGTCCCTTTTATCCCGGAGGCTTTTGCAGAACGGCGCTACGAGTCAAACGGGCAATTGCGGTCGCGGAGGAAAAAAGAGGCTGTGATTCATGATCCTGAGGTAGCAGCCCGGCAGGTTGTTAGAATGGTCTTGCAGGAGGAAGTGGAGAGTTTTTCAGGAGAAATCCTTTCCTTAAAGGCCAGGAGTATTTGTATTCATGGCGATAATCCCGCAGCCGTTTCAATTCTCAAAGCCATTGATGATGCTTTTATCCGACATCAGATCAAAAAAAGTGCATGAATCCGGAAATCATTCCCTTTGGTGAGCAGGCGTTGTTGATCCGTTTTCCACAAGACATCAATCCGGACATACATGAATCCGTGATTTTCCTCGACCAGCAGATTCGTGCGGCACAATGGTCGGGCTTACGTTTCCAGAGCCTGGCGTATGCCTCGATCCACATTGGATTTGATCCCTTTATGGTCTCTTTTTCAAGCTTGAAGAAAAAGATCGAAAGCTTTTTCCCACTGAAACCGGCGAGCCAATTGGCTTCATATCAAGACTTTCTCATTCCAGTATGTTATGAGGCATCTTACGCACTTGACCAAGATAGTCTATCCAGACAAAGCGGTTTGAGCTGGAATGAAATCATTTTGACTCACACAGAAACATCCTATCGGGTTTATATGCTGGGTTTTTTACCCGGTTTTGCCTACCTCGGAAAAAATCCGGCTGGCTTACATTGCCAGCGGAAACCGCAACCCCGGCAAAAGGTACCAGGCCAATCGGTAGCCATTGCCGGCGCCCAGAGCGGTATCTACCCTTTTGATGCCCCAGGCGGATGGCAGATTCTGGGAAGAAGTCCCATGCGCCCTTTTGATCCAAGGAGAAAAGATCCTTTTTTGTTTTCCAGTGGAGACAGGGTTCGCTTTGTTTCCATTTCTCAGGCAGATTACACCCGAGTGGAAAAAAGCGTTGATGCAGAGCCTGATTACCGTTTTCATGGTTGAACTGTCTCTACATATTGAAAAGGCTGGCCTTCAGACGCTGATAATGGATCAGGGCCGGTCTGGTTGGCAGGAAAAAGGCGTGCCTGTCGGAGGGGCTTTGGATCGACTGGCAGCAGCTACTGCCAATTATCTGGTTGGGAATCCGCCTGAAACACCCGTCCTGGAAATCACCCTCATGGGACCACAGATTCGATTTTCAGGCCAGGGGCAGATTGCCATTTGCGGAGCCGACCTAAATCCTCAACTCGATCAACAGCCAGCAAAGATGTATCAGACGATCACCGTTGAAGCGCAACAACGCTTACATTTTGGCAGAGTTCGCAATGGATGCCGGACCTATGTGGCCATCCGGGGCAGGTGGGAGATTCCTAAATGGCTGGGTAGTGCCAGTGCATTTACGGCTTTGCCGGCTCTTACCCCTAAAAGCTTTTTACAGAAAGGAGATATTCTACAATTTGAGGCTTCTACTCTTATTCCAACACGGTCTTTTCTACCACCACATGAACCTGAACAATATTTGATTCACCTTTTAGAAGGGCCGGAATTTCACTTGTTCTCCCCCCAACATCTTGCACATTTTTTCAGTCAAACCCATCGTATC
>JBCBZF010001124.1:0-2297 GCA_039815525.1 Bacteroidota bacterium
CGACTGGATCATCCCACCGGATGACAATCGTCCCCGCCATGTATGCCGTAATTGTGGGACCATTCATTATTCCAACCCCAAAATGGTGGTGGGATGTCTACCATATTTCGGAGAAAAAATCCTCTTGTGCCGCCGTGCCATTGAACCAAGGGTAGGCTTTTGGGGTTTGCCAGCTGGCTATCTTGAGAATGGGGAAACCTTAGAAGGGGGGGCCATCCGTGAAACCATGGAAGAATCAGGAGCCGAAATTGACATCATCCGGCTGCATTGTGTGTACAACATTCCCCGGATCAGTCAGATTTATTTTTTCTTTCTGGCGAAAATGAAGAGTGAGCGACTCAATATCGGCCCTGAAACACTGGAAGCACAGTTGTTTGCTCCGAAAGAAATTCCATTTGCTGATATGGCATTTCCCTCCAGTACCTTTGCCATTAAGCAGTACCTTCAATATGTGGACAAAGACTTTGAAGGGGTACACCAGGGAACCTATGGGGCATAAAAAAATCCCCGCCAATTGGCAGGGATTTAATTCGATATTCAATTGTCATTTCACTACCGTTCACGGCCGGCTTTGAGACGATCTTGCAGATCTGACAACTCATCCCATTTCCCCGCAGCGCAGAGAGCACTTTGCTTTGGCCAGGTAGACGGATCGTGAATCCGATACCGGCGCTGGTCGACAGCGAGAAGAATCTCTTTGATCCGACTGGGGTCAGTCCCAGCTAGCTTTTCCCAGGTCCAAATACCCGCTTCATTCAGAATGCTCTCGATTTTTGGACCAATGCCTTCTACTTTCTTCAAGTCATCACGCTCGCTTTTGGGTGGCACCACCACCGGAATGTCAGCCACACCCAGCCCAGTACCTGCGCTTGCGGTTCCTGCTGCTGCAGCAGCAGCAGCGGCGGCAGTTAATTCAGCATTCTTTGCTTCCAGTGCGGCAAGCCGTGCTTTCAGGTCAGCATTTTCTGCTTTGAGTGCACCCATGCCATTGTCTGCATTCAGGCGAGCTTCCAGGTCTGCAACTTTGGTTCTAAGGTTGGCATTGAGCCCTTCGAGATCGCGGATACGACCACTGAAGTCAGTGCTTGCCACTGCTTTTCCTTCACAGTCTGCCAATTTACCTCTCAAATCAGAAACCGTTGCCTTTAAATCTGCGTTCTCACGTTCGAGTGCAGCCAGTTGCTCCAATTTGCTTTTGAAGACAGACCGACGGATCAGGTAGCCCAGAATAAAGGCTACTGCCAGCATGATGAGGATTTCGATTAACGCCCCGGTCCCTGTATCGGGCATAAACCAGGTATCGAGAAGAATATGTAATTGAAACATGATGTTTTCAGTTGATTATCGTTCTGGAAAAGTGTGTGATTATTTGTCAATGGTGATTTCGACCCGGCGATTGCGCTGGCGGCCTGCGTCCGTCTCATTCGAGGCAATCGGATCGACCTGACCCTTAGAAGCGGTGAGAATCTGACCTTTGTGGACCTCCCTGGCCAATAGTAGGTTTTGGATCGCAATGGCACGTTCCATCCCAAACTTATAGTTGGTTTCCGCTGAGCCTTTGTTGTCAGTATGCCCGGTAATGGTGATGCGGGTACCTTCTGACTTCATTTTCTGAGACAGCTTATCGAGGTATTCACTTACACCCGGTTGGTCATTCATATTGGTTGACGCGTATGGGAATTCAATCACCACGGCATCATCCAATTGAATCACTGCACTTTCTTTTTCGGAGACAGAAAAACCAGCCGCTGCAAAAGGGTCTGCAGGCTGCTCATCCATGTCGTCGTCTTTGTGAGAGAAAATCCGAATCAAGGCAGGATCAATTTTATTCGCGAGAATGTCTTTGATCGCAGAAGCACGTGCCAGACCAAGATTGTCAAAGGAAGTGTTGTTGGTTTCCTTGGCAGAATAATGGCCAGTGATGTTCAGAAGTTTCCCTTCTGTTAGCTGACCGAGAATCGAGTCCCGGTAGTCCGCAAATGCATCAGTGGTCAATGGAGAGTTGTCGGACCAATTAAAGGTCAGTGGTCCACGGGTTTTAGTTGTTGTCTCAGCGGCAGGTTCCGGCAGAGGAGAAGTAGGCAATGAGTTTGCCGCCTGATCCACATTGCCACCGGGACAGTGTCCACGGATTTTGCATGTGTACCAATACCCTCCCAAACCAAACCAGCCCGCCGTCAACAAAAGGAGAAAGAGTACTCTTCCGTTCATAGGATGGTGTTAATTACGTGTAATGACGGATTAGGCAAATTTTATGTTTTCCGATCTTTTTTCGTCCAAAAAATGTAACAAGAACA
>JBCBZF010000596.1:0-4573 GCA_039815525.1 Bacteroidota bacterium
CCCGGAAAAGCGCAATTTCTTCCTGGAAAACAGCGATATCTTTGATGGCTTTGGAATTCCCCCCACCCGTCCTTTTTTCTCCAGACAAATTGGACTGGACGCTTCGGCAGGTGGGCAGCCGGTCCCGATCCCGATCATCTTTGGGGCACGACTTACGGGCAATGTCAGCGAGAAATTGCGAATTGGCTTGTTGAGCATGCAGACGGGGGACAAAGAAGACATTCCTGCTCAGAATATCTCCGTGGCGGCTTTTCAGCAGCGGATCTGGAAGCGTTCATCCATTACGGGAATCTTTGTGAATCAGCAGGAGTTTGATGGATTTTCGGCCGTTGAGCAAGGCTATGCCCGCAATGGTGGCCTGGAGTTTAATTATCTGTCGGAGGATGGAATCTGGGCTGCCTGGGGGCAGTTTCATGCGGCTTTTAAGCCGCAACAGACGGAGGATAATCTGTATTATAGTGCGGGCGTCCAGCGTACCGGGCGGCATTTGGAGGCGGTGGTGGCGTATTCCGCTACAGAGCGGAATCATGAGGTTGAGGTGGGTTTTAACCCGCGCCTGTACAACTACGACGCGGCACGCGACACCACCATCCGCCTGGGCTACAACATTCTCTACAATTCCTTCAGCTATAACTTTTTCCCAAAAAGAAGCTCCGGCATCAATCAACATGGCATTAGCCTGGAAAGCGTTTGGTACCTCAATGGCGACTATACATTTAACGAATGGCAGCTCCCCATTGATTATTCCTTTTCCTTTAGTAACCAAAGCTTCCTATCCGTCGGTATGAACATCAACCAGGTCTTACTGCCCTTTCCTACGGATCTGATTGGAGGAGATAAACCTTTACCCGCGCGTTTCTATGCCTACACCAATGCTGGGATCGAATACCAAAGCGATCAGCGGAAAAAATTCAGTTATTCGGCATCCGTTCAATTGGGAGAATTTTACAACGGCAACATCCAGGCCTACGAAATCGGTGCCAACTACCGCGTTCAGCCCTGGGGAAATTTCGCACTAACGCTCAACCAAAACAGCATTAAGCTGGCCGAAGGATATGGTGAAACCAATTTGTTCCTGATCAGTCCCAGAGTAGACATCAATTTTTCCCGGAATCTCTTCTGGACCACCTTCCTGCAGATCAATACACAGTTGGACAATTTCAATATCAATTCCCGCCTACAGTGGCGATTCAGTCCAATGTCGGATCTTTTCGTGGTGTATACCGACGATTATTTGGTGCAGGATGCGCAGTGGCGTCTTCCCGGAGGAGACTTGAATGCCTTTCGGATTGGTGGGGTCAAAAACCGGGCCCTGGTGATCAAGCTGAACTATTGGTTGACACTTTAGTGGTCTGCCAAACGCCCCTACAAAAACGCCATGTAAACGAAATGGGGGACGTTCTTTATCAAGAAAAAGAAGACCAGACCACTAACCCAAACATAAGACTTGACAAAGCACGAGCGTTAGCGGCAGTTTTAAACAATATCTGATGGAAGGAGGGAAACGAATCTCAAACCTGAGGTACAAAGATTCTCACTTAAGAAGGAAATATTTCCTCACTTTCGAAATAAGCCAGAATATGCTCCCGAAGCAGATGCTCCTGTGAAAACATATCCTGATGTGGCAGAGGCTTGAGTAAGGTCCAATGCGGCCAGCCATCCTGATCCAGGTAATCCAGTTCGTAGTAACCCGATTGAGACAGCAAACGACAAATCGCTGTGTGCATCAGATCAACTTTATCTTCTTTCGAAAACTCTTTCGGGTGACTACCAACTTCACGAATTCCAATCAGGAAAAGAATTGACTCAATCGTCATTTCTTTCCCAAAACGCTCCCGTAACCTGTCCATGAGCAGGCTCCAACGGGTGTGCAGATCCAATTCCATTAGTGGACGTATTTGCGACCAATCCGGCTCCAGCGAATCCCAAATTCACTTTCATAGGAGAAAAAGACCAGTAAAGGCGTACCAACCACATGATTTTCCGGTACAAATCCCCAGAAGCGACTGTCTTCTGAATTGTGGCGATTGTCCCCCATCATGAAATAATAATCCTGCTCAAAGGTGTAGGAATCCGTTTCCTGGCCTTCGATCAAGACTTTTCCATTTTTCAACTCAATGTCTTTCTCTTCATAAATATCGATCACCCGCCAGTATTGAATCAGATTCTTGGTATTCAGCTGAATCGTCTCCCCCTTTTTCGGAATCCAAATCGGAAGAAAGTTGTCATGATTATGGGCAAAGAGGTTGTTCGCATCTTCATTGAGGGCTGGAGGAAAGGTTTTGCCCCGGAAGAAGGGATAAATGGTACGCACCCGTGCACCTACTGGTTGGTTCACAGAATCAGCTTTTTGAACCGATGGCAAAGCCAGTACCTGCTCTTTGATTCCCCCATTCATCAAAAAGGTAAATGCAGCATTGCGAAAATCGGCATAGTTCCAGTTTCCCTGACGTCTTTTCACGTTTTCAGGTCCTTGACGAAAACCCATTTCATGGAGTTTTTCACGTACCCGCTTACCCGTCAAACCACTCTGATTGGTCGAAACGATATATTCCATCTGCATATTGGGCGGATTTTCGGAGGCTACCCCATCGATGTGAACCTGCTGGTTGACAATCGAAATGGTATCACCAGCTACCGCCACGCAGCGTTTGATATAGTTTTCTTTCATGCTGATGGGCTCCACAAAGCCGGCCCCATCTCCCAAATCATGGATATCATGAGCGGGATAGTTGAACACAACAATGTCTCCTCTTTCCACTTTGCTCAATCCTGGGAACCGAAAGTAGGGCAATTTGATGGCATCCGTATAAGAAGGCGTGGTTGCGCCAAAAAGAGAAATCTTATTATGGATGAACGGCACACTCAAAGGGATCATCGGCATCCGGGAGCCGTACTGAAATTTACTCACAAACAGAAAATCACCAGCCAGCAGGGTTCTTTCCATTGAACTGGTCGGAATCATAAATGCCTCGATGAAAAAGGTTCGAATGACCAATGCTGCTACCCCGGCAAACAAAATGGCATCACCCCATTCCCGCATACCAGATTTTACGGGTACACTTTTATGGGAATCAGGTGGTCCCAGATACTGCGTCTCCTGATCGAAACCAATTTTGGGATAATAGTAGAAAGGCAGCAGAAGTGCCGCTGCATGTTCCTTTAGCTTATATTTCCCATAAGACTTGGCAAACTCAATGGTCAAAGCCACCGACACCAACACATTGACGATTGGCAGGAAAAACAACACGATCCACCAAATTGGTTTGCCAGTGATTTTGAGCATCACAAACGAACTGTAAAAAGGAACGATCGCTGCCCAACCCGGCTGCCCGGCTTTTTCAAATAATTTATACTGTCCAATGACACTGGCGGCAAAAAAAATGATCACCAGGATCCAAAAAACAATTGCTGGTATTTCCATTAAGTGGGTTTCTAAAGGTTGCGGCAAAGTTAATAAAATCGTCCACTTTCTTTCGCCTCAAAAAGTGCACGCTGATCAGTCGCATAAAAAGTAAAAAAATTACCACCCCCGCATGGCAGGGGTGGCACATGGTTTTACAGCCCAACGACCAGCTATCGTCTCAATCAAAAAGAGGGGTGAATGGATACCTTGCCGTTGACCAATTCTATCAAACCCACTCCATGACAGCGATTGAAACTTCCCACACATCTGTACCACCGCGCGATCTCTGGTTAAGGATTCTCACGTTTAGGATAACAGACATCAATCGAATGCCAAAGGGGCTGGATCTTTTGATTGCAAGCGGAGGTAGGGCCGTAGGCTCCATCCGGAGATGGAACCGGAAAACACCATCGATAATTCTTGGCGTATGGACAATGGACGGAAGATGTCTGAAACTGCGAGTCTGTTAACCATTTCTTTTCCCGCCAAAAAATCGGTGAATCAGAGGTCCAATTCTATCAGCGATCCCACGATTTCGGGTTAGGATTAAGTCTCAAAACTGAATGTGCGGAATTTCTTCCCAGGCAGAAAAATCGAATGACAGAGCAGCGCGTTCAAACATCTCCGTACGCATAGTCCAGGTTTAAGTAAATGAGCTGGATACAAAAGAAAGGGAAGAAACGAGACCGCCAAACCCGCCATTGTTAGGATCTGTCACTTTTGTTGAGGTGAAAGATTATTACGTCCCTCTGCCCCACTTCTCCCTTCTCACATTGGGAAAAGCCTTCTTATTTTGAGAACAAGCGTAGGTGTAAAGAAGCTTTTTCACTGATAATCAGACTACTAGACAAAACACATATCCGTATCACTCCTGTGCCAAAAAGTGTCACGCAAATATTCAACAGGTAAGTCCTGGGATGTTTTTGTCAGAAAAGTTGACGTAATTGTAAGCTTCTGGCCCATTTATTGTATAAATTACACAAAAGATACACAATGAAACAGGCGCTTATTCTGGTCGACATTCAAAATGATTTTTTACCTGGTGGTGCCCTGGCAGTACCGGAGGGGGACCACATTATCCCACTGGCCAATCACATCATGGACCAGTACGATTTAATCGTAGCGACCCAGGATTGGCATCCGGCTGATCATGGTAGCTTTGCAGCC
>JBCBZF010001255.1:0-1807 GCA_039815525.1 Bacteroidota bacterium
AGAGAGTCAGCGCCGTCAGACCGGCAGTCGCAAATGCCCAGATCATGTTGGCCATGCTCTGCGAGTTGAATTCACGAAGTCGACCGAGAGCCTCGGTAGCGATCGCCTCGAAGAGCGTCGGCGCCGAGACACCGGCGGTGGCAAAGGCCCAAACCGTGTTCATGAAAAGCCAGAACAAAGCATTGCCGCAGTCCTGGATTTGATCAAAAACATCCCGTTTCCGAACCTGAAAATTGTCGTTACCAATCCGACGCCCATTCAGTGGGGTGGGACCGAAGACAAAACCGATCAGCAGCTTCTCGTCCAGGCCAAAGCGTTGAATCAATTGGGCCGGGAACTGCGGAAACTGGGCTTAAAACTGGCCTATCACAATCACGATACCGAAATGCGGCAATCTGCCCGAGAGCTGCATCACATGATGCTCGGTACCGATCCGGAGAATGTCCATTTATGCTTTGATGCACACTGGATGTACCGCGGTGCCGGTAATTCGCAAATTGCAATGTTTGACATTTTTCGCCTTTACCATCAAAGAATCGTCGAATTACACGTGCGAAACTCTGTGAATGGCATCTGGCAGGAAGTTTTTGGGCCGGGAGATATTGATTATGAAAAACTGATTGAGAACTGCCTGTCAGTTGGCTTGCAACCACATCTGGTTCTGGAACAAGCAGTGGAAAAAGACAGCCCACATCAATTTGATACGCTCACTGCCCAACAAAAGAATTTTGATGCTTTTCGTAAACTGTTTGCTGAACCTTTCTCAAAATAAATCCGATGAAACGACTACCCACTTTTCTCCTCGTCTTATTCATGGCTTGTCAACCGACTGCTACGCAGGAAGCAGAACCAGAAATGCCCGCCGACAAACGCATTCCGGTCATCTTCGACACCGATGCCAACAATGAATTGGACGATCAGCATGCTTTGGCCTATCTCCTCTTCAATCAGGATATTTTCAATGTAAAAGCCATCACCGTCAACCGAACCAATAATGGCGGCGGACTTGATCAGCACATGGCTGAAGCAGAAAGGGTGATGAAATTATGTGGGGCCTTTGATGAGATTCCTTTATTAGCGGGCGCGGATCGGAATTATGAAGAGATTGTTGGTCAGTTGGGAGAAAATAATTTTGATGGCAAAGCAGCGGTGGACAAAATCATCGATGAAGCCCGCCAACATTCTCCAGCAAATCCATTGGTCCTCCTTCCGGTAGGCAAATTGACCACCATTGCGCTGGCGACGACCAAAGCACCAGACATTCTCCCCAATCTGCGGATTGTCTGGCTGGGTTCCAATTATCCTGAACCGGGCGAGTACAACCAGGTCAATGATACCGTCTCCATGAATGTTTTACTCAATCAGGACGTAGATGTTGAAATGGTTACGGTTCGCTATGGCAAGCCTTCAGGAACGGATGCGGTCCGTACCACGCCCGATTTTATGAAGGAACAATTTGCTGGACAGGGCCCGTTGATCGAACCATCCGTCGAAGGAAGGCATGGCGGGCGTTTTTCACATTTCGGGGACTATTCAGTCGATTTGTTTGATCATGCAGAATTGCATGGTGATCCACCTTCGCGGGCGTTATTTGACATGGCAGCAGTCGCGATTGTCAAAGATCCGGAATGGGCAGAGGCGAAAGAAATTCCGACACCCATTCTTCAGGAAGGGAAATGGGTGGAAAGGCCCGGCTTTTCCCGAAAGATGATTATCTGGGAAAATTTTGATGCGCGGGCCATCATCGATGATTTTGTGGAGACGATTCGGTCGGCTCAGTCAATTTGAGTGTGCCACAAATTGAGGG
>JBCBZF010000386.1:0-6170 GCA_039815525.1 Bacteroidota bacterium
CGTGGGTGCATGGTGATGCCGTCGGCGCCATAGGCGATGCAGTCTTTCGCTACCTGGACGACATCAGGTAGGTTCCGGCCCCGTGAATTACGAACCAGAGCCACTTTGTTCAGATTGACACTTAACTGTACCATATCATGCTTCTTTTATCAAGAGACCAAATTACACGCTAAGTGTTCAACTGGTCCGTCCAGTTCGCAAAAAAAGAAAGGGCCGGATAGACCGGCCCTGTATCATTGTATGGTCACGAAATGGCAAAACATATCGCGACATTTTTTTCTACCAATTGAAACTGTAGGACGCAATCATGCCTTTGCTGTACATCCCTTTCATGGTCACATATTCATCTGACTCAATCAGAGCATCCTCAAGGTCTTCGATGTTGCGAATCTTTTTCCCGTCAATCTCGGTCAACACAAAACCTGACTGAATCCCACCTTCAGACAGCGTTTCACCAACTTCATCAATGATGACCCCAGATTCAACTTCCAGCTCCTCTTTTTCTGTATCAGTCAGCAAACGGAAAGTCGAGCCTTTAAACTGGACAGAGCCTTTTCCATCTTCATTGCGTTCGGTTTCGGGCTGACGATTGGTGGTGATCTGAGAACGCTCAATCACTTTGAGGGTGACGATAAAGGTTCTTTCTTCATCTCCACGCCAGGCGCTGACCGTTACTTTTTCACCGGGACGATACCGACTTACCTGCTCTTGCAATTCTGAGGAACTGTTGACTTCGACATCGTTGACAGAAATGATCACATCTCCTTTTTGCATGCCGGCCTCTGCCGCGCCCAGACCAGGATTGACGCCACTGATGTAAGCACCTTTGGTCACACTCAGTTGTTCGCGCTTGGCCAATTCGGCATTGACCGGCTGGATGGTTACGCCGAGGAAACCGCGACGCACTTCCCCAAAAGACAGCAGGTCTTCCATTACTTTGCGGGCGATGGAAGCGGGAATGGCAAAGGAATACCCAGCATAATATCCGGTGCGGGAGGCAATGGCAGTGTTGATGCCAATCAATCTTCCCTGCGTATCAACCAGCGCACCACCACTGTTGCCTTTATTAACAGCAGCATCGGTCTGGATGAAGGATTCGATAGCAAATTCTGAATCACCACGCAGCAGATTGATGTTGCGGCCTTTGGCAGAGACGATGCCAGCAGTAACAGTCGAATTCAAATCCATGGGATTCCCTACCGCAAGCACCCATTGGCCTACTTTGACATCATCTGAATTGCCAAAAGTAAGATGGGGCAAATCATCCTCTTCTATTTTCAACAAAGCCAGATCCGTGGTGATGTCCGTCCCAACCACAGTTGCAGGAAAAGTGCGATTGTCAAACAGCGTAACTTCTACCGATTTCGCATCTTCGATGACGTGATTGTTGGTGGCGATGTAGCCATCCGGAGAAATGAGGACGCCGGAGCCAGAGGCCATGCCTTCGGGCATCTCAAACATATCGTCTTCAAAGAAGTCCCGAAAAGGATTGGAGAAAAAGTCAGAATTCTTTTTGCCACGGCGGGCTTCAAAACGGGAACGGATGTGGACCACTGCCGGACGGGCCTGGTCGGAGGCACCGACGAAATCAGGCAAGGTCGCCGTAGAAGAGGGTTGATCAACTGATTTGGTAAAGGTCGCAGGGACACTTTCCTGGGGCAGATACACCACCCGATCAGCATCAAAGAAGGCTTTGTAAACGCCGACGCCTGCCACAGAACTGATCATGGCAAGTACAAAGGCGGCACCCAGCAAGAGGCCAACATGTTTCTTAGTCATATTCTTTTCTTTAGCTACAACCGGATAAGGAAGGTATGTAGGTGTAAACGAGAAAGTAGGGACTTGGTTGGTGAGAAACCATAATCTGCAATCTTACCATCTCGTTGCTGAATAAAAATACAGATCCGCCTTCTGATTGACAAACCGTTGATGTGTATCTTTTCGCCTTTAATCTTCGTATTTGTTCAGAAGGCTGTGTATCTTACTCATTCCGATACATTCCTTTTTACTCATCTTACAACAACCATGCGAGAGAATCTTTCTCCGGCAGACCGTTTTGCCGAGCTCCAACAATTACTTGCTGAAGAAGACCTGAGTCGCCTCACCCGACGCATCCTTGATTTTTGTGCGGATGTGCCTGTGTCCCACAGCATTCGTCCGGCTGCCATTGCGGTCAGGGCGCGCTACAATGCCTTTGCCAGTCTCGAAATCGCTGAACAAGATCCAGCCGAGCGCAACGAAATGCTGGATGCAGCCGCTGAGATTGTGGCGCAGATCGGCGCAGAGCTGCCTGACCAAGTGGCAACGCCACAAAGTCTGGTGGGAGATCCGACCATTTCGGACCAGGACAAATTTGTTGTCTTTGATGGACGCAAACTGACCAAGACGTTCGTCACCCCGAATTATACCTTTTCTCTGCCAGAGTTGGATGTGCAGCTTCGATTGGGAGAAATCACGGGTATCGTTGGTGAAAATGGCAATGGTAAAACCACTTTGTTGCGCATCGTGGCCGGAGACCTCGAACCAAGTGGTGGCTCGCAGGCCTATCCGCAGATTGATGCTGCGCCGGATGATTGGTATCGGATCAAACATCACATTGCCTTTATCCCACAGGCACTCACGCCCTGGAAAGGTTTTTTAAAGGAAAATCTCCATTTCACGGCGGCCATTCACGGCATTCGTGGCGCAGAAAATGAAGCCCAGGTAGATTTCATGATTCACCGTCTGGGGCTGACCAAATACGAAGACGCACTCTGGAGTGAAATCTCCAGTGGCTATAAACTGCGTTTTGAGTTGGCGCGGGCGCTGGTCTGGAATCCGCAGATCCTGATCATCGATGAACCATTGGCCAACCTGGACATCAACACCCAGGAAATCTTTTTACAGGATTTGCGCTATCTGGCTTCCTCCGCCGTCAATCCCATGGCCATCATTCTCAGTTCACAGCATTTGCATGAAGTAGAATCCATCGCCGACAACATTATTTTCATCAAAAATGGCGAGGCGCTTTACAATGGAAAAATGCAGGACTTCGGACAGGATCGACAAGAGAATCTATTCGAGCTGTCTACCACTGCGTCAAAGACTGAGATTCTCAATGGTCTCCAACATCTGAGTGGCATTCAGGTGGAGGACACCGGACGAACCAAAATCATCCATACGCCACTGGACATGGCCGGCAATGCATTGCTGGCCGAACTGGTCAAAGCCAATGTGCCAGTCGAATATTTCCGCGACATCAGTACCTCTACCCTCAAACTTTTTCGGGAACAAAGCTAACACCACATGCAACGCTTCCTTCAATCACTGATCCCTGCTTTTCTCCGAAAAATTGACCACCAGCTTCTGCTGAACAAACCGGGCATCTGGGCAACCCGCATCCATTATGTCTTGTTTTATGGTGGCGCCGCGATGGCGCTGGCCTGGATATTGGGTTTTCTGACCAAAGGTGATCTGCTTCACATCCCCAATGTGGATGAGCGCTTTGCCTTCCTCATCATTCCCACCATTGCCGCCATTTTGTTCTGGGGTTACCAGAGTCACCGTTTTCAGGCCGCTCAGGATCGGAGTGGACGACCAGCCTGGCGGGAACAACTGATCTCGATCTTTGCGATGCTGGTGATTGCTGCTATACCAGTGGTATATTCAGTCAGCCTGAATCATCATATTGCCAGTCAGGTCAGCGATGCGGAATTGGAGGCGGATCTAGAGAGTTTTATCATTGGGGAGGCAATGATAAAAGTAAGGCCCTGGGGAGAAGGACACAGCGAATCTGCTTTCCAAAGTAAAGTTGAATCCCTTGCGAATCGCTTCGATCAGCTGAAAAAGCCCGACCTGAAAAAACTCAAAAAGTTGTTGTACGCGACTCATCGCGATGATGAAAAGCTGGCCGCTGCCGAAGCCTACCTCAAGGTTATCAAAAAGTATGGTCAGCAAGATACCCGAATAAGCGCAGAAGATATTCTGAACCTGCACCGGGATACTGGATATGCACCTTTTGAATCTTACGCTGGAGATTTCTTTCGAAATGTCCATGACTTACAAGAAGCCAAAGCCTGGGATTTTTACTTCCTCTTTGAAGAAGCTTTCTGGCACATGATTTTCTTTGGATTGGGCTTTTTGTACCTGACCCAGCAGTATTACAGCGTGGTCAGCAATCGGATTTTTCTCCTGGCCTTTACTCTCTCCATCGCTTTATTATGTCTTAACAGCATTTTCTCCGGCTTCATGGCTGCATTGACCAAAGGACCGGGGATTTTGGCCGTGGTGGTACTGGGCAATTGGATCTTATGGATCGTACAGGCTTTCACCCAATTTGAACGCAAGAGCCGGATCAAAGGCTGGCAGCAGATGAGTGTGTATTTTCTGATGGTGGTCACGGCCATTCTACCCTTTTTCATCGCCATAAGTGGACTGGAAGCTTATCGCGGAAATGAAGGAGATTTGTTGCTGATGATGCTCTATGCAGGCATCGGACTCAATGTCTTCGGCTGGCATTTTTTCTTCCGAAAAAGAATACTGGAGTTGCAGGCTGCACCGAATAAATAGCTGGCGCATTTTGTGCCACAGCAAATTGATCACATTCAATAGTATAGACAGCACACTTGCTGTCTCGCTGAAAGAATACAATCTTTGATTTGATCCCGATTCCGATTCCGAGGCGCAAGGTGTCGCGTCTCTACTGAAGATACAATTTTATGCAGCGCATTCTACGAACACTTACCCCCCACTGGCTGCGCCAGCTTGACCAACAGTTGCTGATCAACAAGCCCGTCATCTGGGCCAGCCAGGTCCATTTTGTTCTGTTTTTCAGCTTGGCAGCTATGCTGCTGGCAGCAGTTCTGGGATTTGTTACCAGCGGCAACCTCCAACTCATCCCCGATATGGAGGACCGAACTGATTTTTTGGGCATTCCCACTGTTCTGGTGCTGCTGTTCTGGCTGATCAGAACCCACCAGCGCCAAGCCTGGCGGGCAACGGAAGACCGAAATGGGTCTCGATTACAATTGGCCATTTTGCTGGGTAGCCTCAGCATCGTCAGTGTTCCGGTGGTTTATACCGTCAGTCTACAATACCACATTGCTTCCCAGATCAGTGTGCGTGAGCTGGCCGCAGATGAACAAGCCTATCTGATGGGGCATCCCTATGCCACTTTTTCACAAGAAAGCCTGCGCAATGTCCAGGGAGTCAATCGACATTTTCGAACGCATTTCAGCCTGATACCAGGAATGCTGCCTCCTTTCACCTCTCAGGAAGATCGCAAGCGCTTGTTTTTCGCTCCCGAACAGGATGAAGCAAAACTGGCAGTGATCGAGGCCTACCTGGATGTTCTGGATAAATATGGCACCCGGCCGGTTGAGATCAGTCCACAAGAGGTCCTGGATTTTCATGATGGCAAGTCATCCCGACTCATGGTCCCGGAATACCGGGCGGGCGTTCATATAAGGAAACTGATCAGCATCAAACAAAGGCCCTTCGGCAGTCTTAGTTTTGAGAAAGTCTGGTGGACATTCTTCTTTGGACTGACATTCATGCTGTTGACATATGGCTACTTCAGTTTGGTCCGTAAACGTATCTTTTTGCTGACTGGCGCCGTCCTGATCGGCTTATTTTTCGGACAGGGCGTGCTCATCAACATCATAGACAGCTCATTCAAGCCAAGTGCATCGGCCATGATACTGGCGACGGGGATTCTCAACTGGATTTACTGGCGGCGCCAGGCTTTCGGTCGGGACATTGGTCGCAGAAAATACCGCGCCTGGACGCAGATGTCGGTGTACTTCTTCATGTTTGCCACCGCTTTCCTACCCTTCTGCATTTACTTTGGGGCGAGTGGTGAGGTGTTCCACCTGGACAGAGACATGAGTGTGGTGTATACCATCGCCGGTGGCATGCTGCTCAATCTCATCGGCTGGCCCTTGCTTGTCAGGCCGCGCCTGTTGGCCTTGCAGAGTGCACCGGATAAATAACGATCACCTTCAGCAGTAGAGACAGCACACTTGCTGTCTCGCTGAAAGAATAAATCCTTTGATTTGATCTAGATTCCGAGACATGAGTCATCCCGAATTTTGGGATGGCTCATTTATTTTAAAAAGCAGCAGGTCTTCTGTAAGTTTTAGATACCACCCTAAAACACCAGAAGACCATGCTGTATCAATTGTATCAAGAAA
>JBCBZF010000819.1:0-3377 GCA_039815525.1 Bacteroidota bacterium
CAGAAGATTGAGTCATTTCTGCTCAATCGGGTGGGCGATCCCAATTTGCACGTGATCCAGCGCGTTCTGAATGTCAACGACCTGGTATTCAACAATCCCCGTGAAATTTCGGTGGCTGCATTACGAAAGTTGGAGAAAGAGCTGCTCAAGTTTGATTTTCCCTATGGACTGATGATTGTGTATAAAGAGCTGCAAAATCTGCATGCGTTTGATGACAATCACACCTATTATCAGAGTCGCTATAACCAGCAGGTTGCCTATGCCGTGGCCATGGACAAAGCGGTTGATCTGGTGGTACAGTTTTTCCGGTCTTATGATTCATTCTTTTTGTCCCGCAAAGACAAAGACTATAATGACATGATTCGGGTGATGGAGAAGATTGACAACCTGAACAATCTCTACGACTCACACCGACTGTATATCTTCAAATGTGTCATCCATATTTATGCCCGTCTCTTCATTGAGATCCCTGAAACCATTCGCTGTGAGGTGGAGGATACGGAGGCAATGTTTGAAAAATCCATTGAAATTCTCAGTGAATACAAGGATGATGCGTTTTATCTCAACATCAACATCCTGTTCAACTTCCTGCGCTTTGTCTATTATGAAAACAACAACATTCGGGACAAAGCCAAAATCTATTTCGAAATTCTTGACTTTAAGATTGAAGAACTGCTGACACGTTATCACTTCAATGCCAATACGTCTCAGTTCCTCAATTATAAGTTGCGCTACCATATTCGCAACAATACCATTGAAGCGATGATTCGCGACGTGGATTCCTATATCAGTAAGATTGAAATGGAACCATATCGTCTCAGCTTCTTTGTCAACTTCCACCTTTTTCAGGCGCAGGCTTACTTCACCGCAAAGAATTTCAAAAAAGCTTCCCGCATTCTCTACAATCTCCGCAACGAAGCCAATCTGCGTAAACATTTGCATCTGGATCTGGAGGTGAAATTCTTCCTCGCGTTGTGTTATGTGATGATGGAAGATTTTGATCTGGCCAATCAGTTGATTCTGAGTTTACAACGTCAGCTTCGCAAAGCGACCATGCAGAAGTATGAGCATGCAAAAGTCTTGCTCAAGATTTTGAGCATTGCGCTTGGTGGCAAGCCACGTACCCGGGCCAAAAATCTGCGAATCAACATTGATAAGTGGAAAGATCTAAATAAGGGTCGCTTTGCCCTGATACAGGACCTGGACCTTGATTCTCTCTTTATCAGGGATGACTCTGCGGTGATTGCGATGTCTTAATGAGGGAAATGGAAAACAAATAAAGAAAGGCGTAGCATCACTGTTACGCCTTTTTTGATGTATCTGAATCAAGATAAAAGCTTATTTACTGTCGATCATTGGAAATGATCTTGAATTCCGTCCGGCGATTCAATTGCTTATTGGCCTGAGAATCATTGGGGACAATGGGTTGTTCTTCTCCATATCCCTGCGCCAGCATACGCGTGGAAGGAATACCTGCTTCTCCCAGGTAATCGACGACTGACTGCGCCCGGTTCTGAGACAGTCTGGTGTTGTAGTCGTTAGAGGCATCACTATCAGTATGTCCACCAATTTCCACCACCAAGGCAGGGTTTTCTTCCATGATTTTGACCAAACGATCCAATTCCTCCATCGACTCAATGCGCAAAGTGGCTTTGTCCACATCGAAATAAATATTTTCCAAAACGATGCTGGCACCCTCTGCCAATGGATCAAGCAGAATGTCATGATTGAGGTCCTCGGTTAGATTATCCTTATCCAATTCGATTTCGCTGAGATTGAAAAAGTACCCGGTAGCCGAGGTGTTGAACTGATATTGGTCAAAATCCAGGCACAGCCGATAACGGCCGTTCGGACGAACTTTGATTTTTCGGACCGTATTCCCTGCCTGAGTACGCACAATCATTTTTGCATTCGTGACCACTTCCAGTGTGATGGCATCGCGTACATATCCGCTGACACATCGTCCTTTTGGGGCGCGGAGTAGAAGATCCTGGCGGAGGCCTTTTTCACGATACAGATTCTCTGGTAAGTCAAATGTATAGGTGCGCGCCATGTAGCCAGCTGTTTCGCCAAGGATTTCGTAATTCTTGCCAAACTCAAGTTCAGCCCGATAATTGGCCTTTTCATCGGCCTGGGTTTCTACCACCAAGTTTCCGATGTCATCATAGATCGACACATGTGCTCCTGCTAAGATGCGATTGGTCTCCTCATCCCGCACTTTTCCATAAACAAAACTTCCCTTTGGTGCTGCCAGAACCACCTGTTTGTGCAAATTTTCTGCTGGCATATCAAATGATTCACGATAAACCGGTAAATCTTCCGTTCTGACCACCAGGGTATAGTTTCGGTTTTCGGGCGGGAAGAAAACAATCTTTCCCGATTCATCTGTCATACCTGCGGCCTCGGTACTGCCATTTTTTCGCAACAAATTTACATTGACCGCTTTCAGCGGCTTATCGGTATCGCCACTGATTACTGTGACCTCCAACTGATACTTTGCTTTACGGAAAGTAACTTCCCTGGCCGCCAGAGCCTGGTGGACATGGATCATATGGTCATTGATCGAGGCGGTCGCGATGTCCAGATCACCATCCTGATCAAGATCCAGGACTTCTACCCCTGCATTCCAATTCCCCGACTTCATGGCCAGACCAGGGCCGAAAAAGCCTTTGCCATCATTGAGATGGAAGTGAACCGC
Organism: Bacteroidota bacterium; assembly: GCA_039815525.1. Classification (GTDB taxonomy): domain Bacteria; phylum Bacteroidota; class Bacteroidia; order J057; family J057; genus JBCAWW01. The sequence continues at coordinate 2,699 of JBCBZF010000819.1, forward strand.
TCGATCCAGGGTAGAACAACTGATTAGATCAGGATCTCCGTCCAGGTCAACATCTCCTACTGCCAAATCAAAATTATGGTCTCCGGATAGTACTACCTGCTCGCGCAGAAAACCACCAGTTCCGTCATTGAGGTGAATACAGAGCTTTTTGTCGATATAAGACGCAGCTGCAATGTCAAGCTGTCCGTCTGCATTGAAGTCATGAAGGGCCAGCCCCCAGTTTGCGCCGCCTGATCGAAGGGAGCTGCGGGAGGAAAACTGCTGCTTTCCATCGTTGACATGAAGATATACACGCCCATCATCACAACCACTGACCAGGTCTATGTCCCGCTCGGGCGCGATGCCGAAGGCTTTCGTTTTACCTTCCGCAGTCGACAACGCCACGAATTGACCGCCGGGGCGGTCCACAGCCTTGGCCATCCACGCCCTTGCGGTTTCGGCGTTGGTGATCGTCTCAATCGTGGTGAAGGTCTTGGAGGCGACGATCACCAGGGTTTTAGTGGGATCGAGGTCTTTGAGCGTATCGGCGATGTCTGCGCCGTCCACGTTAGAGACAAAATGACAGCGCGGGCCGTCATGATAGGGCGCCAGCGCGAGCGTCGCCATTTCAGGACCCAGATGGGACCCGCCAATGCCGATATTGACGACATCCGTTATCGCTCCGCCTGTGCCCTGAAAG
>JBCBZF010000041.1:0-14420 GCA_039815525.1 Bacteroidota bacterium
AAATTACTGGCTGGACAAGCCTTGTTGGCGCGGGCAATGGATCTCAGGGTCTCTGAGTGGAACGGTAAACCGTTTGATGCGGACGAATTGTTTATAGAAGATGCTGGCTACCAGCCGCATTCAATTATTCGGTGTCGAAGGCTGGGCTTGCCAGATAGCTGGGACCCGGACTTGATGCTCCGCTATGTCGATGAAGCCCATCTACGCTCGGCTACACAGAATCCCCTTGGTAAGCGTAACTGGACCGAAGGTCGGGATTATCAGAGGTTGACTCAAAATGATCAAGCATAACGAAATAATTCCGCTCAAATATTTTGCTTCAAGCCGGAAATGACGAGATTACCGGCTTGCCTTTATCGTGATGCGAAACCTACTACTCATCTTTTGCCTGACAGCCATTTTAGGCTGTCAATCCTCCTCTGTTCAGGAAACGGCTACTACCCGCACCGACTTCGTCGATCCATTCATTGGCACTGCTGCACATGGACACACCTATCCCGGCGCGACCGTGCCATTCGGCATGGTCCAGCTCAGTCCCGACAATGGGACGCCCGGTTGGGACTGGTGCGCTGGCTACAATTATGAAGACGATGTGATCATCGGTTTCTCCCATACACATTTGAGCGGAACAGGAATCGGCGATTTGTATGATATCCTCTTTACGCCGACCACCGAAAAACTGGAATTGCATGCTTTCAATCCCGATCCCCGGAAGCGACCCTATGCATCTCATTTTTCTCATGAAGGCGAAAAAGCTGAGCCCGGATATTATCAGGTTCGACTGAGCGATACCGATATCCAGGTCGAATTGACCACCACCAAACGGGTCGGTATTCATCGGTATACCTTCCCCAAAGATGCGCAGGCATCCGTTCTCATTGACTTAGGCTACCGCCTCAATTGGGACCTACCAACCGATAGCAGGTTAGAGGCATTGAACGATAACACGGTGGTGGGGCATCGTTTTTCTACCGGATGGGCCAAAGACCAACGGATATACTTTGCTGCACAGTTTTCTCAACCGATTATCAATTCTACCATATTCGCTGATACCACCATGCTGCCCAGCAAAGACAATGCTGCTCCCCAAACGGACATGAAAAGCATTGGGCAGCTGATGTTCAAGTCAGATGCACAGTCTCAATTGGTGGTCAAAGTGGGGATTTCCTCTGCCAGCCAGGAAGGCGCCATTGCAGCTTTAGAAGAAGCTCCGGGCTGGGACTTTGATGCATTTCGTCAGGCTGCGCATAAAGCCTGGGAAAATTCGCTTTCCGTCATCGATATTGACAGTAAAAATGATTCCTTGAAAAGGATTTTTTACACAGCACTTTATCATACCCAATTGGCTCCGGTTCTCTTTTCAGATGCGCAGAATCAGTACAAAGGCGTAGACGGACAGGTGCATACCGCTGACGGTTACACCAAATATGGCATATTTTCCCTTTGGGATACCTTTCGGGCCGCTCATCCGCTCTTCACCATTACACAGCCGGACAAAGTCAATGACATGATTCGCTCTCTGCTCAGTCATTACCGGGAATATGGCCTGCTGCCGGTCTGGTCGCTGTTGGGCAATGAAACCAATACCATGACGGGCTATCATGCCATTCCCGTCATCACCGATGCCTATCTGAAGGGCTATCGGGATTTTGATGCAGAAGAAGCGTTTGCAGCCATGAAGAAAAGTGCCATGCAGGACATTCGGGCCACCAATTTCCTACGGGAATACAACTACATTCCCTATGACAAAGCAGGCCAATCCGTCACCCGAACGCTCGAATACGCCTACGATGATTGGTGCATTGCCCAAATGGCCAAGGCGTTGGGCAAAAATGAGGAGTACGATTACTTCATGAAGCGTGCTGCCAATTATCGTAATCTATTTGATCCTTCCACTGGTTTCATGCGCGCCAAACTAGCTGATGGTAGCTGGAAGTCGCCTTTTGACCCCAAATATTCTTCTCACGATTTCTCTACCGCTGAATACACGGAGGGCAACGCCTGGCAACACGCCTGGTTTGTGCCGCATGATGTGCAGGGCATGATTGATTTGCATGGCGGAAATGAAGCCTTTATCGCCAAATTGGATCAATTGTTTACCGAAGATTCTGATATCAAAGGAGACAATGCGTCAATGGACATTTCCGGTCTGATTGGTCAGTATGCCCACGGCAATGAACCCAGCCATCACATCGCCTATCTGTACAGCTATGCTGGTGCAGCCTGGAAAACCCAGGCCACGGTGCGAGACATCATGAAAAGTCAGTACACTGCGCAGCCGGATGGCTTATGTGGGAATGAAGATTGTGGGCAAATGTCGGCCTGGTATGTCTTCAGTGCCATGGGACTGTATCCGGTCAATCCGGCGGAGGGAATTTATGTCATTGGCAGCCCGCTTTTTGAATCTGCCAGTTTTCAATTGTCCGGGGGAAAATCATTTACGATAGACGCAAAAGCAGTTTCGGATACGAATATGTACATCCAATCAGCCGAATTGAATGGCAAGGCGTTGGAACGCACCTGGTTGACACATGCTGAAATCATGCAGGGGGGCAAACTGCAACTCATCATGGGACCAAAGCCGAATCTTGATTGGGGCAAAGGGAAAACGGCGGTTCCCCCCAGTGTATCCAGAAAAACCGAAGGATAAAAGATGAATGGTGGTATGAGATTATGCCTTAACTTCAAAATGGCTTAACCACCTATCCACATGAATAAGTTTTTCCTTCTGATCATCTGTTTGGGATTCCACTCCCTCTGGGCGCAAATTGATCCTGAACGCATCACCATCGCCCGCGACTCCTTTGGCACCCCACATATTTTCGCCCCAACCGATGCGGAAGTTGCCTATGGCTTCGCCTGGGCATCGGCAGAAGATGACTTTGAAACCATGCAATTGCAAATGTTGCCCGTACGGGGATTGACCGGTCTGGTGAAAGGCAAGCAAGGCGCGATCTTCGATGTGGCGGTCCATTTATTGGATCCACATACAGTGGTGGAAACGCAATACGAAAGTGATGTTCCGGCTGATTTCAAGCGCATCCTGGAAGCCTATGCGGCTGGTGCAAATGCCTATGCGGTAAGCCATCCGAAAGAAGTATTACACAAAAAGTTATTTCCCATCAGTCCCAAGGATGTGCTGAAAGGCTATGTGGTGGGACTTTCTTTGCTGTCTGGCGCGGATGATGAGTTGCGGATGGTGTTGGAAGAAAAGGTTAAAAAGACGGAAGCTGAGCGGGTCAAAGGCTCCAATGCAATCGCGATTTCTGCTCGTAAAACCACCGATGGCAAAACCTATCTCGCCATCAATTCGCACCAACCACTGGAAGGACTCAATGCCTGGTATGAAGCGCACCTGTGCAGTGATGAAGGTTGGAACATGCTGGGCGCATCGTTTACGGGTGGCGTCAGCCTCTTTGCCGGCGTCAATGAATATCTGGGCTGGGCCCACACCGTCAATCATCCGGATCTGACCGATGTCTATCGCTTGGAGATGCATCCAAACAACGAGAATCAGTATCGCTTTGATGGACAATGGCTAGAACTGGAACCCTATCATACCAAAGCCCGGATCAAACTGCTGGGGCTGTTTAAAATTGGTTTGAAGCAAAAGTTTTATCGTTCCAAATATGGCGTAACGGTCAGAACCGATGAAGGGGTTTTTGCCATCAAAACCAGTGCTCCAACCACTTTGAAAGCAGCAGAACAATGGTACCGGATGAATCGCGCCACCAATTTGACCGAATTCAAAGCTGCCCTTGATTTGCAAGGCATCGTCAGCACCAACATTGTCTATGCGGATCGGGAAGATAATATCTATTACCTCGGCAATGGTCAGTTTCCAATTCGAAATCCAGCCTATGACTGGCAGGGCATCCTACCCGGCGACACTTCTGCAACCCTGTGGCAGGGCTTTTATCCCATCGACAGCTGCGCACAAGTCCTCAATCCGCCTTCCGGCTATGTGTTCAATTGCAACCATACGCCCTTTGTCTCAACTGCTCCGGCAGACAATCCGGATTCAGCCAGTGTACCGGCCACCATGGGCTACCAGCCGCCAGATGAACTGACCAATCGTGCGGTGCGCTTCAGTCAATTGATCCAGCAATACGACAAACTCTCCTGGGAAGAATTTCTGCGAATCAAATACGACCAAACATACAGCAAACCGCTCAAAGCCTATCCCAAACTGGAGGGCATTTTTCAGCTCGAGCCCGCCGCTTATCCGGAAGTCTCTCAAAGCCTGGCGCTCCTGCAAAATTGGGATCGGGTCGCTGATACAGAAAGCAGAGCGGCCAGCCTATTTATCATGTGTATATATCAATTGGGGGATTTACTGGAAGATGATCGCAGCCTGATCGAAGGGGACGAATTGACGCCAGAGCTGATGGTTCAGGCTCTGCAAAACAGCCAAGATCATTTGATCAAACACTTTGGCAGCAGTCAGGTGCCACTGGGCGATCTTCAGCAACTTCAGCGAGGAGACAAAAGTCTGCCTTTGGGGGGCGGGCCGGATGTACTGGCAGCGATTGGCAGTCAGGTCCGGAAAGACGGACATTTAAAGCCTTTCGCGGGCGAGTCCTATATTTCCCTGGTGCGTTTCAGCAAAGACGGCCCGGAAATTGAGACCATCAATCCCTATGGTGCTTCGGCTGATCCTGAGAGCCCCCACTACACTGATCAGATGGAATTATTTGTGCAGCAAAAACGTAGAAAGATGATGTTGGACAAAAAGACGGTTTTGGAACAGGCTGTACGCACCTATCATCCAAAATAAAGCAGAGACGCCCCTTTGTGAGGACGCCCCTTTGTCCGGTTAGCATAAGCCCCTAAACCGACTGCGGAATGCCTTGATTCCACACGCCCGTTGCCGCAGTCTTTCGGGCATATTCAGAAAAGTCGGTCGCTTTTCGTCCCAACACTCGCTCGACATCATGTGAAATGGTCTGATTGGCGTCATTGCCCAGTACTTCACGGAACAGATATTCGATCAACCAGACATAGGAATCCGGCATGCCCGCTCCCTTCATACCTTCGACATAGGCAGCCAGACTGATCGCTTGATATGCAATGTCTTTCCCTGTCGCCTGAGAAATTTCCTGTACAATTTCCGCGAATGTCAGTCTGCGAGGCCCCGTCACGGTAAGTGTTTGGCCATCGTACCGATCATCCAGGAGAGCCTGTACCGCTACTTCGGCGATGTCATGGGCATCTACATAGGGGATTTTCGCATCCGGCATGGGCAATGCCACATGACCGGCCAGAATCGGATCAAGGAAAAAGCTTTCGCTGAAATTCTGGTTAAACCATGAAGCCCGGACCAGGGTATAACGCAGACCAGAGGTCGCGATAATTTGCTCACAGGCTTCAGCTTCTGTTTCCCCTTTACCCGAAAGTAAAACCAATTTATCAAGTCCTTCCCGGCGGGCCGCTTCTGCCAATGCAGAGATGGCTTCTTTCGCACCCGGAACCGCCAGATCAGGATAATACACCACGTAGGCTTTCTGCATGCCCCGCAAGGCCGGGCCAAAGCTAGTCGGATCTTCCCAGTCAAAAGCTGGTGTGCTGCTTCTGGAGCCAATACGGACTTCATGTCCAAGCGCGGTGAGTTGGCTGGCTACCCGGCTACCGGTCTTACCGGTTCCACCGATGACGATGATTCTTTCTTGCATGATGACTGTGTGATAAATGTTGAAAAGGTTGTATTTGATTTAAGCTTGTGGAGAAAGGCTAAAAGCGGCGAGGATGGAGAGGGCAAATGCCGCAAGGGAAAACCAGGTTCGGATCATGTGCAGTCGATTCCAGGCGTTTTCAAATTTCACTCTGAAAGCGGCTTGTTGATCCGGTCCTAATTCTGCCAGATTCAGGACTTCGAGTTGATCATTGAGAGGAACATTGCCAAACATCGTTACCCCCATGGTGCCAGTCAGGTAAAGGATCCCGGCAGCCAGAATCAGCCAAAAACCCAGACCCGAACTATATTGTGTGATCGCCGCCAGACTCAAAAAGAGCAGACTCCCCATAAAGCTGAGGTAAAAGGCCGGATTGAGAATGGCACGATTGATCGATTGCATCGCTTCCAGATAGGCACTGTCTGAAATCTTTTGGGTTCCGGGAATCACCGAGACTGCCCAGGCGTAGAAAAGGCCGGCTGAGAGTCCCGTTAGGAAAATAGCCAGAGCGAGGAGTGTGGTTTTGAGGGATAGCATCATGGTTTTTCGATAAATGCCTGAAGCCATTGGCGCAGGCTGGTGTATTCGTTTTCTGTCAGTTGAATGTCATCACCTTTGGGCATTCTGCGGCTCACAAAAACCGCTTGGTAGATTCGTTCGGCCCGCTTCTCCATATTTTTCAATTTAAAGACCATGAAGGGATTCTTTTTTCGATGACAGACATTGCATTTGGTATTGAGAACCTGGAAAGCCGCTTCTTTAAGCGTTTCGTTGATTGGCCGATTTGGGTCCGGAAATGGTTTTGCTGCGGACAGCAAACCAAAGACGATGATGAGAAGACCCAATAAGCTGAGTCGGATACTTTGTTTGTTCATTGAAGGACTGTGATTGTATGACAGATGTAAAATTGCGCTTGTCACAGTCCCTTTGCTTGACAGCTTCCGCCAATCCTTTGACAGTTTGGGCCAAATGAAGGGGCGAGATGAGAGGAGCGGGGGGCGAGGTGAGGGGGGCGAGGTGGTTCAGTTGCTGGATAGAAAGGTCAAAGGTAGCTTGGCCCTTGGGTGGATCGGGAAAATGTTCAGACTTACTTACCCTTGGCAAATTGCTCCTCGTTACCGATCGACTATGGACTGAAAACGTCTTCCTGCTACCTCTGATTTCGATATTCAATCGGTGACTGGCCGGTCCAGCGTTTAAACGCGCGGCTAAAGGCGCTCTGCTCCGAAAAGCCCGTCTGGAAGGCAATCTCAGCCATGTTGCGATTGCTGTGGCGCAGGAGGTCCCTGGAGACCTCTTCCTGGGTTTTGCGCACCAATTCACGGAAGCTGACCCCATTCTCCGCCAGCCGGCGGGTTAGCGTCCGGCTGCTCATGCCCATGTGCCGCCCCAGTTTGCTAATGCTCGGAATCCCACTGGGCAGTGCATCCCGAATCAATTCCTGTACATCTGTGCTGATACGGGACGAACTTACCTCGATCCCGCGTGTAGCTTCTTCAACCCGCTCGACCAGAAAGCGATTGATGCTGGCATCGGCCTTAGCTGTCCGCATCTCCAGATCACGGGTCCGGTACTGAATGGCATTTTGAGTTTGATCAAAATGAACCGGACATTGGAAAACAGCCTGATACATACTTTGATCTTCCGGTCCACTGTGTTGAAAGGAAACTGAGGTAGGGGCAATGTTGCTTTCCGTCATCGCCTGTAGCACGACCACGGTGGCAGAAAAAGTGGCTTCATTTGAAAGCGAGACGCCCCGCCGATGTGCTTCCCGAAAAAGCAGAACATCAGTATACGCACCCTTGGGTGCAAGCTTAAACACATAGGTGTTTGACAAAAGATGAAAATAGCGTTCGCTGCGTTCGAAGATTTCTTTGGCCTGGGAACAGGTTTTCCAGGATAAGCCCAACACACCATAATCATCCATTTTCATCTCCTGCCCTACCCTGAGGGCAAAACCCGGCCCCAGCCATGTATCCATCATTTCATGTAGCTGAAAAAAGCTGTCGGCCGGCACGGCCTGGATGCGATCCATATCTGCGATGGGAACAGGTATCTGTTCAAAACACGCAGCGTCCAATCCCTCTGACCGGGCATGGTCAACCATTTTGCGGTAAAGGTTGATGGAAGTGTATTTCATGATGGATTCAGCCGGTGGTTGGCCAGGGGAAACTACAGATTTGTCAGGAGAGATGCACCAGCAGAATTGGCGCGGAACATCCAGCTCAGTCGAGGTATGCTGTTCATTCTCCTAAGCGATTGAATAATGGAAGAGCAAAGTAGTGCGAACACCAAATATTTGACTATCCATAGGTTTTTCCACAACTTAAATGTATACCAATTTCCTCTCATGTCCATTCACGTCAAAAACACCGCTGACAAACATGTTCAGGCTTCAGTTGAAAGCAAGCAGGGATCACAAATATCCTTGGTAGACAATCGTCCGGAAGCCTTGGCGCAACGGAAACTACAAGCATTGGCGAACAATAGTGAACAGGTAAGGCAATTAAGGACAAAGCAGGAAAAGGTCGATCATGCGCTTGGTGTAGGAGTAGAACAAAACAAGAATTCTAGCCAATTATCCAGTCAGTCGGTAGTTCAGGCTGCACAGGGCCAGATATCGTCCTCCACTACAGGAGGCAATCCTTATCTCTCGGGAAGCAGGGGTAAAGGAGATGGATTTAAGCATGAAATTGATGTGCAATTTCCGGCAAGGTTCCAGCTCTCTACTGGCGAATATGCTGGTACTCAGATGATCGCTAACCCCATTGGCCCCAATCATCCGGCTGGTTCTGCGCCTGATAGCTCTGTATTTCCAAAATATATGGCCCTCCTTCACCAGAAATATGCCCCGGAAACCTTCGTTCGTGGACACTTGTTAAACGGAGATCTAGGTGGCCCCGGCGCACTTGACAATTTGTACCCCATTACCAGCCAGGCGAACTCTCATCATTTTCAATATGTAGAAAAGCCTCTGAAGGCTTGGATAAATGATCAATTTGCCTACGCCTATTATCAGGTTTCAGTCCAGCAAATCAATAAGGGAGGAAAGGAGGGGTACGCCGAGTTTCACTGTGTTGCCTATCCACTACAGGAAAAGCCCAGTGGCACCTTAGTTCAGGCCAATCATTCAGCTCCAATCAACAAAGTAATCGTTTCAGATCCCGGTAGTGTCAGTGGAACAGCCGATACCCAAAATACGTATGCTTTGGGGGCAGCTATGACGGAAAAGGCCAGCACTGTAGGTGGGATCGAGTATCAACTTGGAAAGCTACCGGTTGGTTTTGTTCCGATTAATGAGGTAGTCAGCGATTTTCTGCTCGATAATCTACAGACAATTTACGCGAATCAAACTAAGTTTCGTGATGCTGTCAGTTTAGTAGGTGTCTCACGGAATGGAGCAGAAGCACTCATGAATTTTGTTGTTTCCGGGGAAATAGATTTTGACAACCGGACAATTTGGAATGCCATGGCAAATAAAATAAACAGTAGCCCTGAAGAATCAATCTATGAGATAAGAACTGGATTATAAATCAGTTGAAATTTTGTCCACTTCACCTCCGCAAATGTTCAATTGACTTGAAACTTCAGCAAACTCAAGGCTGAGAAAGCGTATTCTGGACATGTTTCACCATGTCATTCTTATTCTGATGAATACGCCCTTTTTATTGTCCATTCTTCTGCTTTTCTTCCCCCAGGCAGAATCCTCCAAGACCCAAATACCAACCGCTGAAGACGGGCCATTTTACCAGGTCCGCTATTGTGAGATTCTGGTTGCCCGCTTTTCAGGTGTGGGAAAAATCAAAGCCGATGTATACAACTCGCTCGGCTGTAATGCTTGCCCGCAGGAAGCCTGGGAAGCCATCGACTATAAAGCCATTGCCAAAGAATATGATGCGCTCAAAGCGCAACCCAATGGCCCCCGCTACTGGGTACTGGACAACATGATCAACAACAATCCCAAACCTTTCGATGCCTGTGCCCATACCTTCGGCGGGATCGACATGACGCTCATGGCTTCCGTAGAGATTGCTGGTCGCAGAGGGAAAAACAACGCCTATAAACCCAATCGTGTGAGTCGGAATACCACTTTCCACTTCAATCAAGGCCGTCAGGTTTATCTGCTGAAATCCCCCGAAAATCAGTGCTACATCATGCAGTCATTTACCCAGGCGGTAGACAAGAAGCTACGAATCAAAGATCTGGCTGGATTGGGTGAGCGACTGACATTGCCAAAAGGCTGGTCTTTTCAGACCAAAGTCCTGGCAGAAAGCTTCCAATTGACAACCAAGGATGGGATTGCGGAAGTTGTTACAGACGATTTAAAAAACACCTACCAGCTCATGCACGAAGGCTGCTGGTAAGCGACCATATATCCAGAATGATCATAGAGGCGTTTTGCAAAACGCCTCTATGATCACAAAAAACCACACGTTTCCTGAATAAACCGGATGAAGGGAGAATAACAGCCATTTTTTTCACCCTTAATTCTTTCAATCACATGAAATTGATCTTCATCCCTTTGGCAGTGCTGCTCAGTCTCGGCTTGCTCAAAGGCAATCCACAAGCTCCGGAACCCAGTCCGAATCAGATTAGCGTCTACGTCTTCTTGCATGATGCCTGCCTCATCAGCCAGTACTACAGTGTCGCTCTACGAGACCTTCATGCGGAATACGCCAGTGAGAACCTGCACTTTATCGGCCTGTTTCCCTCTTTTGCTTCCAAAGCAGAAAACATTGAGGCCTTCAGACAAAAGTACCAGATCCCCTTTGAACTGAAGCAGGATTATTATCATCTCAAAACCACTGCACTGGGTGCGACAGTCACCCCAGAAGTAGTTGTCTATGATGAAGCACAGCAGCAAATCCTCTACAAAGGCCGCATTGACGATGCCTATGCACGGGTCGGTCAACGCAAACGCTACCCCTCTACCTCAGAACTACGGGACGTATTGGACGCCATTCAATCCCATCAACCGATCAAGACCCAAAATACCCAGGCAATCGGCTGCTTCATCGAGAAAAACAAACTCACCTACACCCAGAAATGATGAAACGACTCATTACCAGCCTACTCTTTGCCCTCCTGATCAATCAATTTGTCAGTGCCCAGGTCAATTACAGTGAGGACATTGCGCCCATTATCTACAACAATTGTACATCCTGCCACCGAGCGGGTGAAATCGGTCCGTTTCCGCTCACCAATTACAATCAGGTAGCAGCCTGGGGACAAATGATCAAATATGTAACCGAGATCAAGTATATGCCACCCTGGAAACCCGATCCGGCATACAGCCATTTTGTGGGAGAAAAAGGCCTGACCGATGCGGAGATTCAATTGATCGCCGATTGGGTGGACAATGGCTCGCCCCAGGGCGATCCCAGTCTGGAACCACCTTTGCCTTTCTTCCCTTCCGGCTCCCAATTGGGAACGCCTGATCTGGTTTTGGATATGGCAGAGGATTACATGATTCAGGGCAATACTCAGGATGATTACCGGGTCTTTGTGCTGCCCACTGGCCTGACGCAGGATCAGGAAATCGCCGCAGTCGAATTCCGCCCTGGTAATAACCGAGCGGTTCACCACGCCCTGCTTGCTTATGAAACCAATGGACAAGCTGCTGCAAAAGATGCCCAGGATTCTACCTATGGCTATGAAGCCTTTGGGAGTTTTGGCGTTTTGACGCAAGGTACGTTCACCGGGTATACACCGGGCATTCAGGCAGTATTTTTCCCCGAGGGTATTGGGACGGTCCTGCCCGCCGGGGCGGATTTCCTGATGCAGATACACTATGCACCTCTGCCGATCAATGAAACAGACCGATCTTCTGTGAACATTTTTTTCAAAAAACCAGCCGATCCCATCACCCGCGAGGTGCAACGCATGCCAGTTACGCCCTTTGATCTGGATGGCGGTTTCAATTCATTTTCCATCCCACCGAACCAAATCGCTACATTTCATGGCACCAAGAACATCGCGGAAGACATCAGTTTGATTTCCGTGTATCCGCATTGTCACTATCTGGGCAAAGACTGGGAAATTTATGCAGTTTCTCCCACCAATGACACCATCAACATCATTCGCATTGAAGACTGGGATTTCAACTGGCAGGGTGCATATACCTTTAGTCGGATGAAAAAGATCCCCCAGGGTTCGGTGATGCACATCTATGCCTCCTATGACAACACCAGCGCGAATCCGTTTAATCCCAATAATCCACCGCAAACATCCAGCTGGGGTGAAGGCTCGGGCGATGAGATGTATCTGGTCGGTACAACTTATGTGCCCTATCAGGATGGCGATGAAGACATTGAGATTGGTGGTGGTCTGGCCACAAGTATCCGTGATCTTGTTGCGTCAGATGAATCGATGCGTCTCTTTCCCAACCCGGGCAGGGGAGAAATATTGTTCAGCTACCATCTCAATGAAAGTCAGGTGATCAGCATTGATGTATTTGACATCAAGGGGAATCTGGTAAAAACCCTTGTGAAGCAGCGCTTACACTCACCGGGAGATCATCAGCAATCATTTGACGTAGGAGACTTCGCAGCTGGTGTCTATTCAGTTCGTCTGCGAAGTGGTGATCAGGTCCAAACCCGACCCCTGGTCGTCACCAAATAGAAGCTTTTCCCAAAGTTTGTTGCTTGATAGATGGAATTATCATTATATGGCGAAAAGGAAGGATTGACTGTGAAGTTGACCATCAACACCATATTGCCTTTGGCCCTGGCAGTGATCCTGCCGGGGCTGAGTCTTTATTCGCAACTGAATGCGCTATATCCCAGCCGTTTCGGCTTTGCGGGTACCTGGTTCTTTGCGTCAGTGGCGCTGTACGTTTCGTGGTATGTTTTGTGGTTTCTATGGCGGCCTCCAGCCACTTTCAGATATCGCTGGCTGGTGGTGGTTGCTGGCAGTCTGCTTTTGTTCGCCATGGGAACGATCGTATCAGATAGCGGCCAGGTTTTTCGACCGGCCATCTTCCGGTTCATTCTCTCAGTCATTCTGTTTCTTGCCATACAATTTGCTTTGAAAGCCCAGCAGAATATCGCCCGACTGCGCCTGGAAAAAGAACAAATTCAAACCGAGCAATATCGTTTCCAATTGAATGCATTGCGGACCAAAGTTGATCCCCATTTTCTATTTAATTCTCTGAATACACTGCGTTCAATGATTCGACAGAAACACCATAATTCAGAAGCGTTCGTGATGAGTTTGTCGGATTTTTATCGACAAACGCTGAAGCATGAAGGGAATGTGAGTCTCCCCCTATCAGAAGAACTAAGCGTTTTGCAATCTTATCTATTTGTCATGCAAAGTCGCAATGAGGCCGCGATTGAGCTTCAGATCGACGAGGAGTTGAAGACAGAAGAAGCGCAGCTTCCCACTTTGGCGTTACAAATTGTGCTGGAAAACTGTTTCAAACACAACAGTATGACATCAAGAAAGCCGTTGTCCATCTCGATCAAAGGTGTAGGAGATGCGTATATTGAAGTAAAAAACAATCTCCAGCCAAAAATCAGCGTCGTGGACACGTCTGGTGTTGGATTGGATCTGTTGAGAAAAAGATATGAACTGATGAAGATTGAAGACGGCGTTTTGGTAGAGAAAACTGCCGATCATTTTATGGTCAAATTAAAACTGATTCAATAGGTGAACGTCCTGATCATTGAAGACGAATTGCATACTGCCTCCCTCCTCAAAGAAATCATTGAGCAGGATGAAGATTTCATGGTCGTCGAACAGTTGGAATCGGTGGTGGATGCGGTTCAGTATCTGGGGAAATACCAGAAAAACATTGACCTCTGCTTTTTTGACATCCAACTAGCCGACGGACACAGCTTTGAGATTTTCAAACACATTGATGTGATCGCCCCGGTGGTATTTTGTACTGCTTTTGATGAATACAGCCTGCAGGCCATCAAAAACAATGGGATCGATTATGTCCTGAAACCTTTTAAAGAGGAAGAAATTCACCAGGCCCTACAGAAATACAAAAAACTCATTGCCAATCTTCAGACCAAAAAGCTTCCGCCGCTTCAGTTCCCAGCAGAAAAAGACAAAAGCTACCAGCAACATTTTCTGGTTCAGTATCGGGAGAAATCGATGGTACAAGCGGTAGAAGAAGTTGCCCTCTTCAGTGTGGATTCAGAGATCGTCTATCTACATACATTCCAGGGGGAGCGTTTTCCTTTGCTGAAAAAGCTTGAATATGTCGAATCAGTCTGCGACCCGACCCGATTCTTTCGCATCAACCGACAAATGCTCGTCAACCGCGCGACGATTCTCTCTTTTGAGCCCTACTTCAATCGCAAAATCATTCTGCAACTCAGTGTCAATATTCCAGATCAGGCAATTGTCAGTCGCCTAAAAGTTTCTGCCCTGAAAAACTGGTTGGAACAATGAGATCTCTCCCATTGAGGGAAAATCGGGAAAGCAGTACATTACAACATGAAAAAGCTGCTGCCCTACCTAATTCTCCTGGTCACTTCTTATACCACATTTGCCCAAAGCAACGACTTCACGCTTCTTTCTGAGCAGGATCGGGCCCGGGTCGTAGATGAAATTCTTCAGGATCGGGTCGAGAATTTGCTCCCAAAACTCATGAAGCGGGAAGGTCTGGACATGTGGATTCTGATCTCCCGTGAATACAATGAAGATCCAGTGATGCGGACCTTTCTGCCCAGCACCTGGCTTTCCGCCCGGCGGCGTACCATCATGGTCTTTTTTGACAATCAGGAGACAGGCAAA
>JBCBZF010001323.1:0-1511 GCA_039815525.1 Bacteroidota bacterium
CTCAAGGAAGCATTGTCGCGTACCGGGCCGGTGAAACCATAGCTCAGGCCCAGAGCCAGTAAGTCAAAATTGTTGGCAATGCCATCGTTGTCTGCATCTCCCGGCCAGACACAGGCATCTCCAACCTCGACATAAATGGTATCGGATGCAGTACAGTTATTGGCGTCTGTAACGTCCAGAATGTAGGTCCCACTGACAAAAACGGCGATCTTTGAACCTGTCTCAGCGGTACTCCAAAGGTAGGTATAGGGAGCGGGACCACCGCTTACCTGGGAGAAGATGGTGTCCCCAGCGCAGAAACTCGCACTGTCAAGCCCGATATCCACGGTCAGACTGCAGGTAGGCAGCGGCGCCACATCAATGATAAAGGTCCGGTCGTTTTGACTGGTGACGTAATGGGAGAGATCAGTGCCTTTGAGCACAAAACTATAGCGTCCTGGCGCAGTCGGTGTCCAGTCGAGGGCCACTACTGGGTTCAGGCCGATAATCGTATCATTGACCTGATTGGTCAGATAGTTGTAAAAAACCCCACCTGGCAGATTCTGACTCCAGGTAATGGCGGTAGTTTCCGGCGGCCCATTCAGGGAAAAAATTTCAAACGGAATGCTCAGGTTATTTCCAACGAATGTCTCGATTGTGAAGGAGTCTACAAACGTGCCATTTACTGGTGGATAATTGTTGCCGAACCAATTCGTTTGATAAAAGAAATTCTGATCCGCTCCGGTCAAGCCAGTAATCACACTGACTGTCATATCCCGGCTGTAGCGTCCAATCAAATTACCATTTCGAAATTCTTCCACCGTAACTGCCAAGGCATAATCTCCAATCGGGAAACTGGGAAAAGCCGACAACAGACCAGACTGGGTGCCTAAGAAAACCGAGGAGCTGATGGGATTGCTGACAGAATAGCCAGGCGCGAAGTTCGCCGGAACGCCCGGGCTGTCATAAATGGTATCAAATTCATAGGCCAGGGAATCACCATCTGAATCATAAGCACTCAAACTGGTAAATGTAGTCAGGCCAAGGTCAATGAGAGTGTATGAGGGATCAATCCATTCTGGGGCTTGATTGGATAGGCCAAAGGCCATCATGTCCATGTGAACTTCATGTCCGGTATTCTGTGGGTTGACCAAATTGGTGACCAAGCCACTGCGACAGCAGCCCGCCAGCGAAACGGTAACCGGACAAGTATTGCCACAAAAATCATATTCCCGTGAAAATACCAGCCGCCGAACACCCTGAATCATCGAACTCGAACTGCTACAATTTGTACCAGCAATGAGAAGGGAATTCTCCAGGGGGGTAACTTCTTCATCACTGACCAGGGTCCAGCCGGTCAAGGCTGTAGGTTGCAGGATGGTACAACTCGCTGCCGGTCCGAAAGTCAGATTGCCCGGGGTCGTGGGGGTCGTGATCAGACCCGAACAATCGAAGTATTGACTCACGATGATCTCGTAGGTGCATCCGCTGATATTTCGATAGGTGATTTCAGACCCCCGGTAATGTGTTGC
>JBCBZF010000570.1:0-4778 GCA_039815525.1 Bacteroidota bacterium
CATGATCATCAGGAAGATGGACAGAAAGAAATAGCCCCACCCAAAGGCATCAATGTCAGTGTATATCTGGGTATAAGCCCGAATAGGGCTGTGAAACACCAGAATGCCGATCACCCCAAAAATCATGGCCGTCGCGATCGAATACAGAATCTCCCGGCGGTAGTCTGAGTCTTTGGGAAAGCGTTGCTGGATTTTGGCATACAGCTTTTTCCGCCTTAACACACCATAGAATAAGCCGAAAGCAATGCCAGCCGTCAAGCCATAGCGCAACAGCTGAACGGAAGTGATGAGAAGCCAGAGTTGAGCGGTACTGATTTGGTCCATTCCCCAACATCGGAAAATGCAGTCAGGGAAGCAAAAAGCTGTAGTTTTGCGGCCAAATTTGTCTGCCATGCAAAGCTGGATTTATGGAATTGACCTGGCCGGAACAGTGGTTTTTGCGATCAGTGGAACCCTTGCGGCAGGTGAAAATAAGCTGGACGTATTTGGTGCGGCGGTCATCGCCTTCATCACCGCCGTGGGCGGTGGCACCTTGCGAGATGTGCTGATTGGGAGTCAGCCCGTGGGCTGGATGAAAGACCTGAATTATCTCTGGATGATTCTGCTTGGCATCGTACTGACCTTTTTGTTCAAAAAGCAGATCCGCAAACTGGGCCGGACCATGTTTCTGTTTGATGCGATTGGAATCGGGCTCTATACAGTTTTGGGGCTGCAGAAAACCCTGGGATTGGGTCTACATCCCATCATCGCCATGATGATGGGAGTGGTATCTGCGGTTTTCGGTGGGGTCATTCGGGATGTTCTCACCAACCGGGTACCCCTCATTTTTCGGGAAGAGATCTACGCCACCGCCTGCCTGGCTGGCGGGGGATTGTTCATTTGTCTACAGCATCTTTCTCTTCCATATGTTTTCAACCTCATCACCGCCATCCTATTTGTGATCATCCTCCGGATATTGGCGGTGCGTTTTCGCTGGTCTTTTCCGATCTTAGGAGGATAAAATTTCAGCGCATGACCAATTTCCCCCCACAAATAATCCCAGTAGAAGGTTACAAAGTATTCCTCGCCGGCAGCATTGAGATGGACAAAGCCGCACCCTGGCAAGACCACCTCATCAAGGCCCTCAGCGACCTGAATGTCTGTTGGCTCAACCCCCGGCGGCAGGATTGGGACAGCAGTTGGAAGGCGGAGAAGAGTAATCCTATCTTTGCGGAGCAAGTCAATTGGGAGTTAAATGGGCTGGAACAGGCAGACCTGATCCTGATGTATTTTGATCCACGAACCAAATCCCCCATTTCTTTGCTGGAGTTGGGGCTGTTTGCACGCAGTGGAAACATGTTGGTTTGCTGTCCCGCGGGCTTTTGGCGCAAAGGCAATGTGGACATCGTTTGTGAACGCTATGGTGTAGGCCAATTTGATGAGTGGGATGCATGGCTGGAAGCCGTCCGGGCGCGTATCATTGCTCGCTGACCATATCCTGCATGTACCGCTTGACAATCTCTCCGACCGCCTGCGGCGCCACATCGGTGATGCGGTGTGGGCCATTAACCAGGTGGGTATCCACATGGTCCAGATACTTCCCCATCCGATACACCAAATGTGACGGCATTACTTCATCTTCCTTTCCCCAAATCACAATCCATTGAATCGGCTTCTGCTTGACCAATCGGATGAATTCAGAAAAACGGACCTGGATCAGCTGATAAATATTGAGTTGACCATAGAGTAGCTGACGGTTTTTTTCGGAAGAAAAATTAGCCCGTACAAAACGTGCCGTTCCGCGGTCAATGAAACCCAATTTTTCACTCATTCGACTCAGGCCAATCACCAGAGAAGGATTGTGAAATAAAAACTGAAGCAAGGCTTTTCCAATGGGATTACGGCGAATAAAAGCATGCCAGCGATTGGGACGGATACCAACCGGGGCAATCAGGATGTGCCAGGGGGCACACACCATATCATGCATCAGCATTCTCATGGCGACTTCTCCGCCCATGCTAAAGCCCAACAGATGAATTGCCTCTGGCTGAAAGCATTGACGGATCGCTTCGAGTAGCTTTTGCAGAAAGTGCACATCAATTGCTTGCTCGAGATTATCCCAGCAGCTTTTACCGAATAAAGGCAAATCCAAACTCAATATCTGCCAGTCTGATGGCACCTCATCAAACACCTGATCAAAGAGGTGCCGGTCCTGCATATAGCCATGCATACACAGCAACAAACGTCTGCCATTCCCGCAGCTTTTCCCACAGATTTCTCCTTCCTGGAAAGAAAACAGATGTTCAGTCCATTGCAGCATACAGATCAAATCTACACTCAAAAGAAGGCCTCAGCCGAAATAGAGGTCTTTCCTGCATTGTCCCGGAAAATTCCCTTTTTTTTTACATATTTGTTTAAGCCAAAAGAAATGAACGCCTCTCCGAAACACTTTTCCAGGGGCATTGACATAAAGAATTCGCTTTTTTCATTTACTTCCCTGAAGGCCCCGCAAGTACTTGCCGGGGTCTTTACTTTTTTCGGTAGCAGGCAGTAGCCGATTTTCAGGGGACAGCTTTCAAGGATTGTAGACCGCAACTGTCTCATCAGCTGGACCATCCGGTAAATTTTGGAAGCCCAGAGTGTGGAAAAATTGTTCAGCAGGGTAGTTCGTTTTGGCAAAACTGGTCCGCACCTCACCACATTTGCGACTAAACTGAAGTTGTTTCAGCAAAGCTTGTACAGCCGCAGAACCAATGCCATTGCGCTGATGCTCATGATCGATCATGATCCGATTGATCCAGCAGATTCCACCAAATTGTCCATACATCAACAGCCCCACCATTTCCTCATCCGAAAGGATTCCGAAAGGATGGAGCTGTTCAAAACGAGCCTGTGCCAATGAATAGAGAACGGAAGGTAAAAATTGTTCTTGTTCAGGGCTTAGGCGGATATTGAGAACCAATTCCCAATTGTAGCGGTCCAAAGGCACAATGCGCGTCATGCGCCGAAGGTATGAAATTTTTAAAATTTCAGAACCAACTGCATGGTCGCTTTCCTTTGGGGGGCCAAAAATCCGGGAACAATGGTGTACTCTTCGTTCCAAATATTGTCCACGACCAGTGAAAGAGTCGCAAATCGGTTGATGTTATACGATCCAATCAGGTCCATGACCTGGCGACTGGTATGGGTACGACGGAAATAGCCAAGGTCATTGACAACCAGGTACAGGAACTGATCAATCGCTTCGATCTCTGAGCGATAGCGATAGTTGGCAGTCAGAGAGAAGCGGCTGTATCCCACACTCAGACTGGTTTTGGCAGTAAAGCGAGACCGATACTTGAGTGTCGGCGGCTGGTCAACCAAATTGGGGTTGCCCAAATCAATCAGAATCTGGAGCAAAGAATCTGGGAATGAACTGAGATTCAGCTGTTGTTCTGCTGGTACCGAATTGAGGTTGAGCGGATCAAGCCAGTTGAGTCCACCTGACAGGCTGACGCGCCATTTTTTTCCCAAACGCCATTCATTCAAAGTCGTGATCTCCAATCCGGTGATTTGTGCATCAGCCACATTGATAGAGGCAAATTGTGCACTCGCTGCCAGTCCGCCATCCGGCGTGGAACCAATGGACACTTCGCCCAGACCAAACTCAATCATGTCTTCAAAGCGCATGCGATAAGCAGCCACGTCTACATAGCCAAACATACGCGTATCACCACGATCGATCAGATAAGCCTGTCGCAAACCGATTTCGGCACTGTAGCCACTTTCTGCCCGGATGTTGGGGTTGGGCTGCACCACAATCGCGCCACCGGAAGTCGCGGCAAAACGTTCCGCCAGTGAAGGCACCCGAAATCCCTGCCCGAAAGAAGCCCGGACATTGGTGCCTTTGACAATCTCATAGTTCAGGCCCACCCGCATCGTCCCACGGGTCAATGGATCATCTTCATCAGTTTTTACCCATTCATAGCGATATCCGGCCATGGCATTGAACTTACCAAACTTGGCATCGACCTGGGTATACAAACCCACTTGATCCATGGCATGGCGGCCTCCAAAGAGACTGTCGCCATTGGCGACGCTGTGGGTATAAGTTGCCCCGGTGATCCAGCTGATGTTTTCGGCCAGATTCCGCTGGTAGATAAAATCATTGTAGTACAACTGATTGGCAGAACTTTGGTCTGTACTGGTGGTATTGGCATTGCGCAAAAAGCGACCACGGTACCAGAACAGGCTACCATCTCCGCTCAGATACTTGATCGAAGGATCTACTGCGATGAGGGTACGATACTGTTTCCTGAATCCACCGGCATCATCGGTGGGCGTCAAGGCACCACCCGTGATGAGGGAGTCTTCGCCATTGATGTTTTGCAGCGTATCCGGGAAATAGCCCTGCCAATAAAGCGTCTGGCCACTCGAATCCAGCTGTACCGTGGTATTGACACCAATGGTCAGTCCCTGAATGGGGCGAAACTTGGTCATCAGAATGCCCCGGAATTGCTCGGTATCCGTACCCTGACGATAGCCGCGCTCATGCCCTCCGATGGGCTCAAGCATGGCGTAGTCGCGCACCAGCAAGGCGCCGATCCCAATCGGTCCGCCAAACTTGTGCGCAGAGATCACGATCATGTCTGAGCCCATCGGAGGGCATGAGCGCGGCTATCGTCAGGGTACGGAGAATATGCCCGCCGCCTTCTGGGCCGTTGATTTCAGCGGCGTTGGTTACGCCATCACCATCGCAGTCAGAAGCAGAGGTAGCCAGTAAAGTAACTTGGCTAAAGTTAAAGTCGCAAGGATCGTTA